>NZ_JAMYMK010000026.1:0-52185 GCF_040318565.1 Mesorhizobium sp. M1142 | reverse complement strand
GAGAACAGAAAGGGCTCGCTGGCGACCGCGTTCTCCTTGTGCCCGGCCCGCCAAACGAAATCGAGCTTGTGAGGCGCATCTTCAACATGTTTGTTGTTGAAGGGCAGAGCATGGCCGGCATATCGGTTCGTCTGAACAAGGAAGGAGTGCCCTCCACATACGGCTATGTGTGGACGACCGGGCGCGTCGCATCTCTTCTCAAAAGCGAGTTGATGATAGGCTACTATGTCTACAACCGAACGTCGCATAGTATGAGCAGCCAATCAAAGCCCAACACTCCCGATAAATGGGTCCGAATCCGGGTCATGGAGCCCATTGTAACGGTTCAAATATTCCGGAGGGCGCAACTCGCAAGGGGAAAACGCGGATACACCTATACAAAGCCCGAAATGCTCAAGAATCTGAAGCGGCTATTGAAAGAGAAGAAACGACTCAGCCTCACCGTGATCAATGCTTGTCCGTATACTGCGTCAGGACAGTGCTATGTCCGGCTTTTCGGCAGCTTGAAGGCGGTCTATGCGGCGGTCGGCTACGTACCGGATCGGCGGGGAGCTCTGCGAAAGTACTCGAACGAAGAGCTTCTAGACGGATTTCGGCGGCTGCGCGCCGCTCACGGGCACCTCACATTGTCGCTGATTAATGCGGACTCCGCTCTGCCCATATACCGTGTGTTCAAAAAGCGGTTTGGCTCGATGGCCGCGGCCTATACGCTGGCTGGCTTTCCAGGGCTGGAGTCGGAGCTAAAGCTGAGCGCGCTAGCGCGTATACGGCCCAGTGGCCCGGAAAGGCTCCGACGCGACGTCTCAAATGCTCAGGGCAAAAAAGGCGCATGACAAGAACAGACCGAAGCTGCGGCTCTTCAATGAGGAGCCCCGACTCTGTTTGTCACGGAGCTGTCCCGCCGCTCCCACCTGATCTCGTCTAGCAGGGTTCTCTGGTTGGGGTCATCGAGGTCAAGCTCCTCCTGATAATCGACCGGACCATGTCGCCCCGCGGGTCACGCGCTTCTCTTCGCGGTCGACGTTAGCCCGCCGCATGATGGGGTCAGTAGAGCGAGGCGTCTCAGTTCGTTGAACGTAAGCGCGAATTTCCCTGCACCTGTTGAGTGCTCTGATGCATGAGGTGTCCACCAAAATAGGTGGACACCTTGTGATGGAAGAAGATGAGCAGAAACTGCGGGTGAGGCTTGTCGGTCCGGACGGGCGACGCCAGTCAGCGGTCCGTCCACGAACTGCTGGCGCGAGCGGCATCGAAGCACACTTTGCTGCGGTGATCACTTTTCAGGCCGGCTTCCAACGCGGCAAAGCCACGCTTATAATCGCGGGTATTTATATATTTATCGTCTTGGGCCATAAATTTTCCGAAAGCGTCTTCGTTGTAAACTGTTTGAGAACAATTCAAATACGCGGCTTTCTGATACCCAGTTTCGTAAGCGATCGAACCGGCGTGGACGGTGGTTGAAACGAATGAGGTGATACAAATCGCCATTGCTGCAACGGACACGCTGCCCACGCAAAATGATTTCATGGTTGTTGCCCTCTCCCAAAACGCGAAGAACTTGCCAAAAATCTTGCCCTGAAACAAGACACCCATGGAATCGCCCTCAACGCAGTTCGCACGCGGTAGCCGCGTAGCCTTGGAATCGTCCCAACAGAGCCCGCCGTGCCGAAAGGTGCGGCGGGCTTTTGTTCGCTCCTAGCGGTACGCTCTCTCGGTCTGATTTTGAGCTATGAATGCACGCTCGGCGACGAACCGGTTGGTTGACGAGATCAGCGACAGGGCTTCGTGAAACGGGCGATCTCGCGAAGGAAATTGCGCGAGGGAAGTGATCCGCGCCCTTCCGGAGCGGGATCCAGATACAATACCCCATGGCCGTCCGAATAGCGGTTGTCCTCGCGCTTCTTTTCGCCTTCGCCTACGGTTTCGCAAAACTCGTGAAACACTATGGCGGCGTTCGCGACCAGCCCTCTCCGTGTGAAAACTTGCCGCATCCTGATTGTCCTGATCCCAGCGCACCTCCTCAGAAAGAAACCAAGCTTTGAGCTGGTGCGTGCGTGGAGCTGCAGCATTGGAACGGCTAGGCCTGACACTGTCGAATGCATCACTCCGTCGCTTTTTCGTTTAGGGGCCGCTCATCGACTGGCAAATTAGCGAAACCAAGCGATCGAGCGCATCCTTGTGGAGCGCACCTGTAGGGCGCCACGCAAGGAAATCATCCACGCTCTGCCAGTGCACCGGATTTGACCCAGCGTTCGGCCGGCTGAATTCCACATAGAGATGCAGATCGTCAGGCACAAAGACGATTCTCCACGTTCCCTGTGCGTCGGCGGCGAGGCTGTAAGCGAGGACGGTCATGGCGGGCACTCCTTCGCCCCGAAGCCTGCCTATCCCCGCCGCGCAAATCCATCGCAAGAAGTTGGTATTGACAGCGGTTTTTTGCGTTTTGTCGGACGTGATTGACCTGCACTCCTGATCATGAGCGGAATGAGGACATTCAGTCGGGGGCATGGGTCGGGAAATGACATTTCAGGCAGCCGCATTGATGGTAACATTGGTTGCCGCAACGCTTGCCACAGCCGAGGAAAGGAGCCGCCATAATATTCGCGCTCCTATTCGAAGGAATAGGTAAACCCTTGGCCTGAAGCGCCAACAGTGACCTTTGTCATCTTTTCACCAGCGAGCGACCGGTTCAGCACACCGCGGCTCAACTCCGGGAGGAGCGTGTTGGTCAGAATTGCGTCGATCATCCTGCCGCCCGATTCAATTTCCGTGCAGCGGGTCTTGACCAGATCCATGACACCGTCGCCGATTACCAATTCCGCGTCGTTGGTTGCACGCAGCCGGCGAGCAATCTTAGCAAATTGATGACGTGTGATCGCTTCGATCATCGAATCGGAAAGCGGAAAGTAAGGGATGGTCACCACCCGGCCGAGAAAGGCCGCTGGGAAGACCTTCAGCAACGGGCTGCGTAATGCGGTGTCCAGTTCATCGAGCCCTGCCCGTACCGCGCCATTCCTTGTGCGGTCCATGATGACTTCGGAGCCGACATTCGACGTGAGAAGGATCAGCGTGTTCTTGAAATCGATCCGTCTGCCTTCACTGTCGTCCATCATCCCTTTATCAAACACCTGGAAGAAGATTTCGTGCACGTCCGGATGCGCCTTCTCGACTTCGTCGAGAAGGATCACCGAATAGGGCTTGCGCCGCACCGCCTCGGTGAGAATTCCGCCCTTGCCGTAGCCGACATAGCCGGGGGGCGCGCCCTTCAAGGTAGAGACCGTATGCGCCTCCTGGAATTCGGACATGTTGATCGAGATCAGGTTCTGCTCTCCGCCGTAGAGCGTTTCGGCCAGTGCCAAAGCGGTTTCGGTCTTGCCGACGCCCGAGGGGCCGCAAAGCAGGAATACACCCACTGGCTTTTCCGGAGCGCCGAGACCGGCGCGGCTGGTCTGCACGCGCTTGGCGATCATCTCCATCGCATGATCCTGTCCGACAACGCGCTCGGACAGAGTGACCGCGAGCCGCAGCGCCTTCTCCGTCTGACTCGACAGCATCCGGCCCGTCGGGATGCCCGTCCAGTCCTGAACCACGGCCGCCACGGCGTTGCGGTCGACCGATGGCAGGATCAGCGGTGTTTCGCCTTGCGCCTCGGCCAGTTCGCTCATCAGTTCGCGCAGCCGAGCGAGATCGGCAGCCGGATCGGGAGGCGCAGGACCACCTGCCGCCGGAACCTTCGCCTCGGCATTGGACAGTTCGGTCTCAGGCACCTCCCCGCTCTTGGTCTCCGTGGCGGCCTCGTGCCCTTCCACGGCATCGAGCGGCACGCCGTCGCCGCGCAGCCTTGCACGCAATTCGAGTATCTCGGCCACCAGCGCCTTTTCGCGCTCCCAGCGCTGCTGCGCGGCTGCGAGCGTGCGTTCGGTCTCGGCAAGCCCAGCCTCGACCCGTGCCTGCCGCTCGGCCACTTCGATGCCGATTGCAGCCTCGCGGCCGATAATGCCGCGCTCGACCTCCAGCGCCTGGCGGCGGCGCATGATGTCCTCGACCTCGGCTGGCGTGGCGTGCTGCGATACCGCAACACGGGCGCAGGCGGTGTCGAGAAGGCTGACCGCCTTGTCCGGCAGCTGCCGCGCCGGGATGTAGCGATGTGACAGGCCGACCGCCGCGTCGATCGCCTCATCCAATATCTGAACCTTGTGGTGCTGTTCGAGGACGCCGGCCACGCCGCGCAACATGAGGATGGCCACCGATTCCGAAGGCTCGTCAATCTTTACCACCTGGAAGCGGCGGGTCAGTGCCGGGTCTTTCTCGATGTGCTGCTTGTATTCCGCCCAGGTCGTGGCCGCTATCGTGCGAAGCTCGCCGCGTGCCAGCGCCGGCTTGAGCAGATTGGCAGCGTCGCCGGTTCCGGCAGCACCACCGGCGCCGATCAGGGTGTGGGCTTCATCAATGAAGAGGATGACCGGCGATTCAGAGGATTGAACTTCGTCGATTACGGCCTTCAGCCGTTTTTCGAATTCACCCTTTACGCTAGCGCCTGCCTGCATCAATCCGACGTCGAGCATGCGCACGCTCACTCCCTGAAGTGGGGGCGGTACATCGCCTTTGGCGATGCGCAGAGCAAAACCCTCCACGACTGCAGTCTTGCCGACGCCCGCCTCGCCGGTCAGGATCGGATTGTTCTGCCGGCGTCGCATCAATATGTCGACAATCTGCCTGATCTCAGGATCGCGACCGACGACCGGGTCGATCTTTCCATCGCGGGCGCGCTGGGTCAGGTCGGTGGCGTATTTGGCCAATGCCGAATCCCCGCCCGGAGTCCGCCGCGGGGCCTCTGTCGCGGTGACCGTTGGCGCAGCGCCGGCTTCGAGTGAGCCCTCCGTGACATCGGCGAAGCGCGTCACGACGGCGTCGGCGTCGATCTTGTCGAACTCGCCGCTGATCTTCGACAGCAGGCCTTCCAGCACCGGTGTCTTCAGGCAAGCAAGCAGAACATGTGCGCTGCGGACCTCCTCCACGCCGAATTCCAGTGTTGCTAGATTCCAGGCCTCCTGGATGGCGTGGAAGATATGGTCGGAAAACTCTTCGATCGAGGTTGCGCCATAGGGCAGCTTGTCCACCGCGCGCGTCATATCGGCCGTAAGTCGGCTCGCATCCAGTCCTGCATCGGCAATCATCATTTGCACATCCGAGCGGTCGGAGAGCACCAGCTGCTCGATGAAGTGGACGAGTTCGACGTAAGGATTGCCGCGCAGCTTGGCACTGTCAGCCGCTGCCTTGAAGGCGCGCAAGCCTAGAGGGTTGAGCTTGCCGACCAGTTCCTTGCGCTTGAAGCTCTGCGATGACCGGCGCTGTTCCATCGAACGTGCTCCTGCACTCTGCAAGTCGATAACCTGCCACATAAGCAGCCGCTTGACAAAGTGCGGGATGAACAAAGGTTTCGATGCCCCGTTATGCGGGCTCCCATCATTCGTCGAAGATGCCGCATCGCGGCCGCAAACAACCACGAGCCTGACAGCCCAGGTGAGACGCATTCCCGATCCACGGCCCGGCAAACACGCCGGCGGATTCAACAATCAAGACAAGGCTGCATTAGCTTTTGTTAATTTTTTCCGTACTCGCTGAATTGTGGAAAAGCGCAACCGTGTGATAACGTAGGGACAGGTCGGCCTCAGGGCCGGTGACTGGGGGATCGGTGTGATCGACGTCGCACTCTGGCTTGCTCCGCTCGATGGTGAAAATCCGTCGGGAGAGGATTTGCGTAACGATCCGGCGTTTCACGAACTGGAGCGCCTGACAGAGCCTCAGGTCAAGGTTGTCCATGATGGCAACAACAAGCCGGTCTCGCAAAGCACCATTCCCGTCGACTGGCCAGCAGTACTCACCAAGGCCGAGGAATTGCGCGCGCGTGGCCGCGACCTGCGCCTGATTGTAATTGTCACACGCGCGCTGGCCAACGAGCATGGACTGGTCGGGTTGGCCCAGGGTCTGACGCTTATTGGGCGGACATTCGACCAGCATTGGGAAACCATGCACCCGGCGCTGCGGCCCAACACGTCGCCTCGCGAAGCCGCCTTGCGCCGCATCAATGCGCTGCTCGACCTTCAAAATGGTCAGGACGGGCTGTTGGCCAACCTGCGGCAAATGACTTTGTTTGCGCCACGCTCGATCGGACCGATCAGCGGACGCGATTTGGAACAAGCTGCGCTCGACGACCGCCTCATGCTACAAGAAGCAGCGTCAGGATTGAACGCGGCCGAAAAAGCAGCGCTTGTCAGTGCGCATGGACAATTGTTGAACCGTGTCCGTGCCGGGTGCGCGGCACAGGCGGATCAAGCCAACGAGGAAATGCAGTCGCTCATTACCGATGCGCGCGCGGCGGTTGCGGCACTGGAAGCCGTCGAGACAGCCCTCAACGCTCGCCTTGAAGGCAGCGGCGGGACCACCATTCCGGAATTAAAACGGTTCCTGCAGCGTTTGCTGACAACCCTCGAGCGCAACTCGGCTGCCGGCGCGATGGCGAATGGCGCAGTAAAGCCGTCCGCTTCGCCGGCAGAACCCGTAATGCCTGCCCGAAACGGTCATGGAGCCGATACTATGGCAAGTGTGGCTAGCTACGCTGACTCGAGCACCGGACTTCCCGACCGGATTACTTCGCGCGACGACGTGGTGAAATGCCTGGACCTCGTCGTCGCCTTTTATGACCGGACCGAACCGTCGAGCCCGATTCCCCACCTCGCCCGCCGTGTGCGCCGGATGGTGCATATGGATTTTGTTGAACTGATGGAAGATCTCGCCCCGTCGGGACTGAAGGAGTTCCGGCTGCTTGCCGGCGTTCCCGATGCCAAGAAGACGGCTCAGAAGGATGAAAGGTAGCAAGCAATGCCAGCCGAAAGCAAAGCCAAGGTCATCGAACGAAATCGCGCGCCGCGGGTGCAGATCGCCTACGACGTGGAAACCTATGGCAGTCCAACGACAATCGAGCTGCCGTTCGTCATGGCCGTCATGGCGGACCTTTCAGGCGCTTCGCAGACCAAGGAAGCGTCGAAGTCGGTACTGGACCGCTCCTTTGTCGAGACCGATGCGAACCGTTTCCCGCGGTTCATGGAGGCACTTGGACCACGCGTGAAAGCCCGCGTGAAGAATACGCTGCCTCAGGCCGAAGGCGCCGAGCGGGACGAGGAGCTGGCGCTCGACCTTACCTTCACCAAGATGGGCGATTTCGCGCCGGACAAGATTGCCGAGCAGGTCCCACAGTTGGCCGAAATCCTCAAGATGCGCCGCCAGCTCGAGGAACTTCTCGGCTTCATGGACGGGCGTGTGGATGCCGAAAAGCGCATTGCGCAACTGCTGAACAACGAACCGCTTCTTGGCAAGATCGCCAGCCAGGCGCTGGCGGACGACAAGGCAGGGGAATGACCATGGCCGAACAGCAAAAAACCGCCGCCGTCGCCGAGGCGGAAACCATCGATCTTGGAGAATTCAGCGGGCTCCTCGAGAAGGATTTCAAGGTCAAGAAGGACGACAGCGAAAAGCTGCAGCAATTGGTGCGCAATCTCGCACTTGCAGCGCAGACGCGTTCCGATACCACGACCATCTCGTCGAATGCTATCAAGTCGATCAAGTCGCTGATCGCCGGGATCGACAAGATGCTGTCGGAACAGGTCAACGAGATCCTGCACGCGCCGGAAGTGCGCGAAATGGAGGGCACATGGCGTGGCCTGTGGTATCTCGTCAACAATACCGAGACCGATCAGAAGCTGAAGATCCGGGTGATGAACATTTCCAAGGAGCAGCTGGCCGACACGCTTGAGGATTATGAGGGCCAGATGTGGGATCAGAGCCCGATCTTCAAGAAAGTCTACACGGACGAGTATTCGATGCTTGGCGGCGAGCCGATCGGCTGTGTGATTGGTGCCTACGAATTCTCCAACCACCCGCGCGACGTCGGTCTGCTGCGCAACATCTCCGGCATCTGCGCCTCAGCGCACACACCCTTTATCGCAGCTGCCTCGCCGCGCCTGTTCCGCATGGACAGCTGGCAGGAATTGCCGAACCCGCAGGACCTGCAGCAGATCGTCTCCAACCCCGCCTATGCCTCGTGGCAGTCGCTGCGCGAGAGCGAGGATGCACGCTACATCGGCCTGACCATGCCTCGCGTTTTGGCACGGCTGCCGTATGGCACCGATACCGTTCCGGTGAAGGGCTTCACCTTCGAGGAGGAGGTACATGGCGATCATAACAAATATGTTTGGATGAACGCCGCCTTCCCGATGGGCGTGAATATAAACCGCAGCCACAAGCTCTATGGCTGGGGCACGCAGATCCGCGGCGTCGAAAATGGCGGCACGGTCCTCAACCTGCCAGTGCACAGCTTCCCGACCGATGATGGCTCGATAGCGATGAAGTGTCCGACGGAGGTCGCCATCGACGACCGGCGCGAGGCGGAGCTGGCCAAGCTCGGCCTGATGCCCATCCTGCATCGAAAGAACACCGATCTCGCCGCCTTTATTGGCGCCCATTCGCTGCAGGACGACGAGACAAGGGCGGGACGGCTGGTCGACCCCGATGCGCAGGCCAACGAGCGGCTGAGTGCCAACCTGCCCTACCTTTTTCCGGTCTCGCGCTTTGCCCACTACCTCAAGGCGATCGCGCGCGACAAGGTCGGCTCGTTCAAGGAGCGCTCCGACATGCAGATCTGGCTGACCGAATGGATCAACCGGTATGTGCTGGCCAACCCGGCCTTTGCCGACGACAAGGCGCGCGCCAAGCGCCCGCTCGCCGCCGCCGAGGTCCAGGTGGACAGCGTGGAAGGGCGCCCCGGCTACTACAATGCGCGCTTCTATCTGCGCCCGCATTATCAGCTGGAGGGTATCAATGCCTCGCTCCGACTGGTTTCGGAACTTCCGTCGGTGAAGACTTGATTTGCAGCAACAACATCTTGGTTTTTGAAAGCGGTGGAGAAAAACAATGCCCACAAATACGAAGATTGATGGCTTTCTAAAGGTTCCCGATATCAAGGGTCCAAGCACTCGAGATGGCCATGAGGACGAAATCGAAATCCATGGCGTCGATTACAAGATGATCGCGCCCTATGATCCAAATTCGCTCTCGCGCCGCGGTCGTGTTTCATTGGGAATGATCAAGTTCACCAAGCACTATGACAAGTCTTCGCCCTACCTGAAAAAGGCGCTGTTCGAGAACAAGGCGCTGGACGAAGTCGTGTTTTCGGCACGGCGGACCATTGATGGCGAGACCAAGGATTACCTGGTCGTCACACTCACCGACGCCTCGATCATGGAATACGACATGTCGCAGGCCGAGGATGAGGAGGACCTGATCGAGGAAGAGGTCAGCTTTGCCTACAAGAAGATAAAGTTCGTCTACGACGACAACGACGAAATCGAAATGGATGTCTATGTCGGCAAGTGAGGCCCGGCGGCCCGGCGCGGACAAGTCGCTGGGTAGCGGCAGTTCGCGAGCAAAGCGCGAAGCGGTCCAGCCCTCTCTATGGGACCGCCTCGTAAACGATCTGCCGGGCGTGACCTCCGAGATAGACGGGCTGCGCCAGGCGCTGCAGGACGAGCTTGGCGCGGAGCGGCTGGACAACCTGGTTGCGGCCAGTGCGCGGCTCATCGACGCCGACGCGGAGTTGACCGCCGACCAGAAGCGGCGTCTGCATCGCCTGGCCTTTCAGAGCCAGCACCGCGCCGAACTCGAAAGCCGCAGCGTGGTGGTGTCGGTTCGTGTGCTCAAGGAGGCTGTGCGGCGCGATGTCGAGGCTTTGTTCAACACCGAACGGTTCGAGGCCGTACCGCTGCTCTCCGATCTTGAAAGCGAGCAGGCAGCGGACAACCCGCCGTCGCTCGCCGATTTTCCGGAGGTGCGTCGCAGCGTCGTCAATTACGGCGTGCCTTCCTTCTCGGGCCGTTCCTCCCGCGACTTCGATCGCGAGGCCCTGGCGCGCGAGATCCGCTCGGTGCTTGCCACCTTCGAGCCGCGGCTCAAGGACAGCGCAACAAAGGTTACGGTAACCCTTGGCGACAAAACCGTGGGCCTGAAGATCGAGATAGATGCGGTGTTGATCATGACGCCGACACCCGAACGCATGCGCCTGCGCACCACCATCAATCTCGATAACGGCTTGGCTCGGACCGAATTTAGGGAAGCCTGAGATGGATCGGGTCTTCGTAGAATATTACGAGGAGGAACTGACCCATATCCGTGCGCTGGCGGCAGAATTTGCCGACATGCATCCGGCGGTGGCGCGCAACCTTTCACTCGATACGGTCCCCTGTCCGGACCCCTATGTCGAGCGGCTGCTTGACGGTGTTGCTTTCTTGGCCGCGCGGACCCGGCTCAAGGTTGATGCGGAACGCTCGCGCTTCTCGCGAGCCGTTCTTGATGTTCTCTATCCCGATCTTGTCACGCCGGCGCCGGCAACGGCCATGGTGGTGCTCAAACCTGGACAGCAGGTCCAGACAATGATTGGGGGTCATGTCGTCAAGCGCAATACGCGGCTGGTTTCCAGCCTCCAGCCTGGCCTGTCGACGCGTTGCACGTTCACCACCGCCCAGGACATCACGCTGTGGCCGATAGCCATCACCTCGGTCGGGTACTTTCAGGATCGCAGCGCCTTGGCGGCAGCCGGCATCACGCGGATCGGCGGTGTGGATGGCCAGGCGGCGCTTCGCATCACGCTCGCTCGCACTGGAAAAGGCAAGCTCGACGAACTGTCGCTCGACCGCCTTGATCTCTACTTTGCCGCGCGCACCAAGGCACCATTGCTTTTCGACGCGATTTTCGGCGCCTGCTCGGCTCTTGGTACACGAGCGGAAGGCAAGGCCAACCCAATATCGGCGTTGCCGGCCCCTGAAATGGTGGGCATCAGCGATGACGAGGCGTTGATGCCTCGTACACGTCCGACGTTCGAAGGATATCGTCTTCTGCGCGAATACTTCATGATGCCGGAGCGCTTTCACTATGCTCGGATTTCGGGGTTGCAGCCCGTTGTGCGCAGATGCACAGCCGAGCTCGAGATCATCTTCATCTTCAGGCGTCCGGTGCCTGAACTTGCCGATCTGGCGGCGGCCGATTTTGAACTTTTCGCAACGCCGATCATCAATCTGTTCGAACGTGAGTGCAATGTCGTCGAGCTCGATCCACGCAAGACGCGGCAGGTGCTGCATGCCGACCGCACGCGGGCGCGCGACTTCGAAATCTATCGGGTTACCCGCGTCGAGGACGCCGAGAGCGAGGGGAGCGACGCCGCAATCCCGGAGCTCTTCAGCCTGGGACAAAACCGCGGCAGCGGTTGGGTTTACTCCACCGAACGGCGCCCGCGGCGCCCGACGGAGGAGGAGCGGCGTGACGGACTCACCCGCACTTCATACACGGGCGACGACGTTTTCCTGGCGATTTCACGCCCAGCGGAAACTCCGCCGAACCGCCCGCTGAAGCGTGTCGACATCGTGGCGCTTTGCACCAACCGCGATCTGCCGATCCTTGATGACAATCCTACCTTGACGCCGGAAGCCGGCGATCCGGTCGAAACAATCCGGCTTCTCGGCGCATTGCGCCCGCCTCGCCCAGCCATCCCTGCAGCACTGCCGGCGGGCGCGGCGGGTGAATCGCGAGCCGACAATCTCGCCTGGCGGCTTGTAGCGCAGCTCGCGCTCAACTTTCTAAGCCTTGCAAAGGAAGGTCGCGGCGTCGACCCGCTGCATGCGCTGCTTGAGCTTTACGCCGACAGGGGAGACCCGAGCCTCGCCCGCAATGTGCACTCGATTGTGCGCATCGACTCCCAGCCGGTCATCGAACGACTCCAGATCGATGGGCCGATGTGTTTCGGACGAGGCACGGAGGTGATATTGCATGTCGATCAATCGGTCCTGGCGGGGCAAAGCACCTTGCTGCTTTCGGCCTTGCTGGCACGGCTGTTTGCCCGTCACGCCGGAATAAACGGCTTTGTGCGAACCCGCACATGGCTGCTGCAGAAGCAGGAGGATGTGCCATGGCCGATGACGCCCGGCAATCGCTACCTGATCTAGACAAGCCTGGCGTGCACCGGTCCGAAGAGCTGTCAGATGCGTTCGACTTCTTCGAGCTGTTGCGCCGACTCGAACGAAGAGGCGGGCTGTTCGGCTATTCCGGAGCGCCGGAGCGCGAACCCTCGCGGCTCGGGCAGCACGTCCGGCTCAGCTTTTCGGCCAAGGACTTGGCAGAATTTCGCGAAGCGACTGACAAAGCGCCCGCTAGGGTCACGGTCGCCAACATTGGTCTGATGGGACCTGAAGGCCCGATGCCCCTGCATTTGACGCGCTGGGTGCTCGATCGCCTGTCGCAACGCTGGTTCACCGGTGCCGATGCGCAGCAGACCAGCGACACGACCTTCATGGACTTCGTCAACATTCTTCAGAACCGCATGATCGCGCTGTATTACAGGGCGTGGGCGGATGCGCATCCGGCGGTTCAGGTCGAGCGCCCAGTTGGTGGGCGCGTTCGCGCCATGCTTGAAGCCATGGCGGGGTTAGGGCTTCCCGGCACCCACAACCCCGAACTGGACGCCGTGAAGCTGCGCCAGGCCGCTTCGCTTGCCAATCAGGTAGACGGCCCCGAGCGGCTGACGCTGTTCCTGTCGGAGGCGTTCAAGGTGCCGGTCCACATCAGGGAGTTCATCGCTGCCTGGATGACCATACCAGCGGCGCTCCAGACCCGCCTTGGCAAAGCCTACGCAGCGCTCGGTCGCGGAGCAACGATCGGTCCGCGCGTCTTCAATCGTCAAAGCAGGATCGAGCTCCGTGTCGGCCCGCTGGGCTATGAGGACTTCAAGGCGTTCCTGCCGGGCGGTCAGCGCCTCAGATTGTTCAAGCAGGCCGTTAGCGACATGGTCGGCGAATCGCTCGACGTCGATGTGCGCATCGTGCTGGCGCGCGATGCCGTTCCGCCACCGCGTATTGGAACCGTGCAACTCGCCCGGACCGCGTGGCTTGCGCGGCCCGCTGAAAGGGGCGATGCTGAAGACTTGCGGCTGCGGACATTAGTCGGCTGGCGGCAGGAAGGGGCGGAGGTCGCGGCATGAGTCTGCTGCTGACGCTGGAGCAAGGGCCACGCACCCAAGCGGTACGGCAGGCCCGGCTTGACGAGGGGGAACTGGTGATCGGCCGCAGCGCGGACGCCGGCTGGAAGATCGACGATCCCGACATGTTCGTTTCACGCGCCCATTGCAGGATCACCGGTGGGCGCGACGGATATTTCGTCACTGATACGTCAAGCAGCGGATTGTTCATAGACGACTCCGACAGCCCGCTCGGTGTCGGCAAGTCGACGCGTCTTCGCAATGGCATGCGGCTGAGACTGGGCGATTACGTCGTATATGTCGATCTGCAGACGCCGAGTGCCCAACCCACAGCAGCAGCAGCCGCAGGGCCAGGTCCGGAGCGCTCCCCACCGGCGTCTCGGGCGCCGGTCAGCATCGGCCGTGACGATTTCTTTTCAGCCACCGTGGAAGAAGAGCCGCAGCGGCCACGTCCAGCCGGGCTGCCGAACCCGTTCGAGCAGCCGATCCCGGGTGCGTTCGAACGGGCCAATTCCAGACAGCGCAGCTCGCCTGCTTTCGATGACCCGTTCAGCCTCGATCCGATCGCAACACCCGTATCCAAAGGCACCGCAGGACCAGCCCGCGCGCCCAACCAGACAGACCCATCCGGCCTCGACTCGGGATCGTTCCCCAACGGCTCAACGGAGCCCCCGACGGCAAAGCTGCCGGAATTCAATGACGACTTCGGTTTTGGGCCAGCCGCGGCGCCCAGCCCGGGACGCGATGCGGGCTCGACCGGTCAGCGCGAGCGCGACGCCCAACCACTGCAAGCGGCCAATCCCTGGGACGTGCCCGTGCGAGCGGCAGATGCCCCTCCGCCAATGCGAGCAGGCCCAGCCGCCAGCCCCGCCCGCCAGCCGCCTGCGAGGCAGCACGCCGAAATGGCGCTTCGCACCGCATTCCTGCGCGGCATGGGGATCGCGGAAGCCGATTTTCCCGGGCGCGATGCCGTCGCCGAGATGGAGAAGTTCGGCCGCGAATATCGGCTTATGATGGAAGGATTGATGCAGTTGCTACGCAAGCGTGCCGAAGAAAAGGGAAATGCTCGCGTTGCGCAGACAATGGTCGGAGCCTCCGAGGTCAATCCACTCAAGTTTCTGCCGACGGTCGACGACGCTATCGTGACGCTTATCGCCGAACGCAGCCCCGGATTTCTGGCCGGCGAAGCGGCTATCGCGGATGCGGTTCGCGACCTCGCACAACATCACGTACGCGCCTGGCGCGGCGTGCAGGCCGCTCTGCGGCGGATGGTCGACCGTTTTGAGCCGGCAGCCATCGAAGAAGAGCTGAAATCGAGTTCCGCGATCGGCACGCTGTTGTCGGGCGGGCGCGGCGCCAAGCTGTGGGAGCTTTATCAGAAACGCCATCGTGAAATCGCCGAGAGCGCGGAAAAGAGCTTTCTCGGCGAAATCGGCGCTGATTTTCGGGATGCATATGAGGAGGAGTAACACATGATCGATCGACGCGAATTTATCGTTGCCTTGGGTGCGACCGGGCTGCTTACGGCCTGTCAAAGCGCCGGGCCGCCAAAACCGTCGGTCATCACGGTCAAGCTGACAGGGACGGCCGGCATGAACCCTGGACCAGGCGGCGGCGACCGGCCAGTGACGGTGCTGGCCATGCGGCTGCGCAGCACCGGTAAGTTCAATTCCGCCGACTACTTTGCCTTGCAGGGGGATGCCGGCTCGGCACTGGCAGGTGATCTCATCGGATCCGACCAGATTGCCGTCGCGCCTGGAAAAACCGCGACCAAGACCATTACGGTTGAACCGGATGCAACGGCCCTGGGCTTCGTTGCACTTATCCGTGAGCCTGGCGGGCGAAACTGGCGGACGACCAAATCGGTTTCGCCCGGATCAAACTTTGCGATCAATGTCACACTCGGCAGCGGCGGCATTTCCGCCTGACGGCCAAGGCAAGGGGAGCTCGATGCAGAGAGTAGCCGGATGAGCGATGCAAACAGGGTGCTGTGGTCCGAGGGCCTTTTTCTGCGGACCCAGCATTTCCAGCAGCAGGACCGTTTCTTCGAGGCGACTGTGCGCGGCGCGTTGCAGGCCGGCCAGCTGCACACGTTCGGCTTTCAGCAATTGACCCTGGATAAGGCATTGCTCGATGCCGGCCAGATCTCGATCCTGTCTGCACGAGGCATTTTCCCTGACGGTACCCCCTTCTCCATTCCGGATCAGATGGACGCGCCGCGTCCGCTGCCGGTCACCCCGGATACAGGCGCCGGCCCAGTGCTGGTCGCCCTGCCGCTCGAGCCGGCCGGCGGCGTTGGCTTCGATCCCGCGCATGCGCCACCCAGCGGTGCGCGCTATCATGGACGGATCGTTTCGGTGCGCGATGCCGTCCAGGGCGGTTCAGACCCCGAAGAAATCGAAATCGCCCGACCGCAATCGCTGTTGCTTGCACCCGGCAAATCGGTCGGCGGCTATACCGCCCTGCCGATAGCCGACATCAAGGGGGTTCGCGCCGATGGCGGCGTTTCGCTGGACGAGACATTCCTGCCACCGGCCCTGGTTACTGGTGCAGTGGCCTGGTACCGGCAATTGCTTCTGGAGGTCGTCACAGGCCTTGACCAGATCGCCGAGGCGCATGGCAAGATGGTCATGGGCGGGCCAGGGCGCAGTGTCGAAGACCTGTTGATGCTCAACCTCGCCAACGCGGCGCGTCCGCGCCTGGCCCATATGCTGGCGCAGGATGTTTTCCATCCGGCCGAACTCTATCTGGAACTGGCCGGGCTTGCCGGTTCGATGGCGACCTACGGCTCGAGCGCGCGGCGACTGGGCGAGCTGCCGGCTTACGATCACATGGCGCCCGGCCCACCGTTTTCGGCGCTGGCGGATGCATTGCGCTCACTGATCCTGAGCCTGCGCTACATCGAGCCGAAATCGCGCGCGCTGCCCGTCATGCGTCATTCGACCAATGTTTGGAAAATCCGCATCGACAATCCGAAACTGCTGGTGGCCAGCCGGATCGTCATCCGGGTCGGTTCGGAACTGTCGGAGGACGCGCTACGCAAGATATTCGTCAACCAGGCGACTGTGGGCTCGGCTGATGAGTTCGAGGGCCTGTGGAAGTCCCGCCTGCCCGGCATCCCGCTGAAACCGCTTCATTCGCAACCCCGCGAAATTCCTTACGACGGCGATCGGCTGTGCCTTGAGCTCGACCAGAAAAGCGAGCACTGGGCATCGCTGCTCGGTGCCCCAGGCTTCGTCATTGGCGTTTCGGGTGTACTGCCGAGTGAACCGCAGGTGGACTGCTATTCGGTGAACAGGTGAAACCATGAGCCGGGATGATCCTTTCGGACTGTCGGAGGATCGCGAACGCACTCGCATCAGGCTGACCGGTACGCCGATGCCGCGGCCGATGGCGGCGTCCTGGCCGGGTGGGCCGGTAAAACGCTCGCGCACGCACCCGAACGGCCTTGTCAACGCCTTCGCGCCCCTGCTCGAGTTTGCGCCTGAGCTTGAAAGCGCGCTGGCACCGGAAAATCCGGAAGTGTTACGCACTCGGCTGCTCGAAGAACTGGTTCGGGCACGCGACACTGCCATGGCGGCGGGGTCGTCGATGGAACGGGCCGATCAGGCAGCCTGGGTGGTGGCCGCCTTGCTCGACGATCTGGCTCTGAACACGCCCTGGGGCGGGGCCAGCGCGTGGCCGCGTCAGCCGCTTGTGGTCATGTTGCGGGGCGATGTCGACGCCGGCACGCAGTTCTTTACACGGCTCGACGAACTGGAACGCCATCCAAACCGAGATCGCGAATTGCTCGAACTCCAGTATGACTGCCTGGCACTCGGTTTTCGCGGCAAGTATCGCGTGCCCGGCCGGTCGGGCGATCGCTCGCTCAATGCCGTTCGTGTGGCCGCGGCACGTTTCCTGCGCGATACCGACGCCGAGAATGCCCCGCTGTCACCAAACTGGAAGGGCGTCATCGCATCCGACGAGCCGCAGCGCTTCATCGTTCCGATCTGGGTGATGGCCCTGGCCGCAACGGTTATCGCCACCGCGACTTATGTCGGGCTCTCGATGGGACTCAGCAGCCAGGCGGTTGAGCTTTCAGCGCTGGTCCGCGCCCTGCCGCCGCCGACACGTGGCGACATCAGCCGCGTGTCGCCAACGGTCGATGTCCCGCCGCCGGAGACTGTGGATTTTGCACTGCTGCCCGAATTTGAGGCCGGGGCGCCGGGCAATCTCAGATCGGCTCTCAGCGGCACGGAGAGCGTTTCGCTGGCCAAGCTGGTCATCCAGGCCTCCAGCCCCGAACTGTTCCAGTCGTCGCGGCCAACACTGACCGAGGGATTCGAGCCGCTGATCGGCTCGATCGCCAAGGTGATCCTCGCCAATCGTGATCTGATCGGCAACATCACTGTGGTCGGACATACGGACGGCGTTCCTCTGCAAAGAACCAATCCGCTGTCGACCAACCAAAGGCTGTCAGAGGCTCGCGCCCAGACCATTGCCGACATGCTGGTACAAAACGGAGTGCCACCGGAACGCGTCCATTCCGAGGGCCGGGCAGCCACGGATCCAGTGGCAGACGACGGCACGCGCGAGGGCCGGGCCCTGAACCGGCGCGTTGAGGTGCTGGTCGAAAAGAGGCTGTGAGATGTTCATCCTGCGCTTCCTCTGGGCGGTCCTGACATCGCGCTGGCTGTGGACACTGATTGGCATCACGCTGCTTTCCTTTGTGATCTGGGTATTCGGTCCGATCGTCAGGGTCGGACCCTACGACCCTTTCGCCTCCGACAATGTGCGCATCGTCATCATCGCGTTGCTCGTCATCTTCTGGCTGATCTGGCTGATCGCTGCGCAGCGTCGGGCGATCCGCGCCAACCGGATGTTCGTTGCCGAAATCGCCGCGCCGGCAGTGGAGAAGCCACTCAGCCCCGGCGAAGAGAATGTCGCTGCCGTCGGAGCCAAGTTCGGCGAGGTCATGGCCGAGTTGAAGCGTCGCAAACTGGGCGGTCGCAAGTTCCTGCGCGAGATGCCCTGGTACGTGATCGTCGGCCCGCCGGCCACCGGCAAGACCACAGCCTTGCGGCAGTCGGGGCTGAATTTTCCGATCGACCTGACGGACGACCTGGAAGGGGTCGGCGGCACGCGCAATTGCGACTGGTTCTTTTCGGAGAGCGCCGTTCTGATCGACACTGCGGGCCGCTATGTCCAACAGGAGAGCCAACCCGACGTCGACGCGGTAGAGTGGCTGGGCTTCCTCGACCTTTTGAAGAAGCACAGGGGCCGTCGCGCGCTCAACGGTGTGATCGTAGCGCTTTCGATCGATGTGCTCTCGGAGGGCGACGACGCCATCAAGGCGCATGGCCGCAAGATCCGGCGTCGGCTGGCCGAGCTCAACGATCGCCTCGAAATCCGCCTTCCGGTCTATCTGATGCTGACCAAAGCCGACCTGATCAAGGGGTTCGAGGCTTTCTTCGGCGGTTTGTCGACGGCTGCGCGCGAGCAGGTCTGGGGGACGACGTTCGCCCTCGATGCGCATGTCGATGCAAAGACGATCTCGCGGGAAATCGCGACGTTAGCAAGCGAGCTCGAGCGGCGGCTGGTGCCCCGGCTGGAGGATGAGGACAAGCTTGCTGGCCGCGCCGAAATCTTCAGGTTTCCCGCCCAACTCGCCAGCCTGTCCGAGCCGATCCAGGTACTGGTCGAGGCGATGTTCGGGGAAAGCCGGTATGAGGAGGCCGCCTGGCTGCGTGGCCTTTATCTGACATCGGCGACCCAGGAAGGGGCGCCCATCGATCGGCTGACCGCGGCGCTGTCTGCCTCCTTTGGCCTTCCGCCGCGCCGGGCGTTGGCCGCGCCGCGTATCGAAAAACGCAGCTTCTTCCTGAAGAACCTGCTTACAGAAGTCATCTTCAAGGAAGCCGGCCTCGGCACGTTCGATCCGCTGGCGCAACGCCGCCGCGTCTGGATCTGGCGTGGCGCGGCTGCAGCATGTGCCGCAGCCGCCCTGCTGGTCAGCGGGCTGTTCACCTGGTCCTATTACGACAACCGCAAGGCGATCACGGCCCAGGCAAGCCAGTTCCAGGCGCTGCAGACGCCACTGACCTCGGCCGCGGCAAACCCGGCATCGGTCGAACAGCCTGCCATCGACGGCGCTCTCGGCGCCATGGATGAGGTCGCCAATGCCCGCACCCCACCGCCTGGCGCCGCGCAGGATCTGCTCGGACCATCGGCCTCGGCGGAGCTGGTGCGAGCACAGACCGACACATACGATCACGCTTTGCGCAATATTCTTGAGCCGCACATGGTGGCGCTGCTCGAGGCGACGATGTGGCGGCAGATCCGCGATCCGGACTTCATGCTTGGCGCGCTGAAGACCTATCGCATGATGACCGGCCTCTCCCAGATGAATCCGGATTTCGTCCAGAACTGGTGGGTAAACAGACTGCCCGAATTCGCGGCCGCGGCCCCCTTTCCGACAGCTGATGCGGAAGAGCACCAGCTTGCCGCGATCCGTCGCATGGCGGTCGACGCCAGCTATATCGCCCCGGACCAGGCCCTGGTTGCCGAGGCACTGAAAACCGTCTGTACGATTTCCTTGCCGGCGCGTGCCTACAAGCAGTTGCTGGCCGACCCGGCGGTGACTGCGCTCAAGGAATGGATCCCTGCAAACTTCGCCGGCCCAAACGGCGCCAAAGTCTTTGCGCGGCGTTCCGACAAGACGCTTCGGGTCGGCATTTCGGGAGCGTTCACCTATGCCGGCTTCCATGACGCCATTCTCGACCGGGTCGAGGATGTCGCCGCCCAGGCAGCACTCGACCGGGCGGTGTTTGCTGGCGGCTGCTCGGAAAATTCCGAAACCTCGGTCTCGGCGCTGTCCGAGGATATTCTGAAGCTCTATTACGATGACTACATCGCGCAATGGGACAGCTTCCTGCGCGATATGAGGCTGGCGCCATTGACCGACCTCAACGTCGCCAGCGAGAATCTCAAGGATCTATCGAGCGCCGATTCCGCGCTGAAGCGCCTGGTCACCGCAGTGGTCCAGGAGACTGAGCTTACGCGTTCCGATGAAGCGCCGGCAATCGACAAGGCTGCGGCGGCAGGCGGCTCAAAACTTCTGGGCAAGCTCGGCAAGCTTGGCAAGATCGTAAAAACCGGAGCAAAGCTTTTGCCGCGTGCGGGCTCCGCCGACGAAGTGGATCTTACCGGCAGTCTGGTGGCCGAGCATTTCAAGCCGCTCAAGGGTGCCATCGCCGAGGTCGAGGGCCAGCCGCCGGCGCTCGACGCCGCCATTGTCGCGTTGACCGCATTGTCCAACGTGCTGCAGACGGTAACGGCCAATCCCGATCCCCAGGACGCCATCAAGAAGCAGGGCGGCCTGGCAGAACTGACTGGAGCGGTTGCCAGGCAGGCGCAGATCCTGCCCGACCCGATCGACGATTGGTTGGGCGGCATTGCCGGCGATACCAGCGGGCTGACGCAGAAGGCGGTCACCTCGGAGCTCAACGCGATCTGGCGAGCCGACATCCTGCCGTTCTGCCAGGCAGCACTCAACAATCGCTATCCCTTCAGCCCTGACAGCGCCGTGGACGTCAATGTCCGCGACTTCGCCCGTCTGTTCGGACCGGCAGGGCTGATCGACACCTTCATCAACGACCATCTGATCAGTTATGTCGACACATCGGCGCAGCCATGGAAATGGCGCGCCGATTTCGGCCTCGACCCGTCGGCGCTGGCCGCGTTCGAACAGGCAAGGCGGATCCGCGATGATCTCTTTCCGGGGGGTACAGGGCCGCTGATGAGTTTCACGCTCGAACCGAAGGACCTGTCGCCCAATGTTGCGCGCGTGACGCTCAACCTCGACGGCCAGAACCTCGTCTACTATAACAATGCAACGAGGCCGCAGCCGATGACATGGCCCGGCAAGGACGGCACAGGGGTCATCTCGCTTGCCTTCCAGCCGATCGATGGCTCGCCCGAAATCTTGCTCAACGAGACCGGCAGCTGGGCGTGGCTGAGAATGTTGCGCAGCGGTCGCTTCACCGGCACCGCGCTGTCGGATGTCTACAGCCTGCGCCTGGGGACGAACGGCATGTACGCCGATTTCCAACTCAAGGCCGCCAGCGTCGAAAATCCCTATAACCTGCAGATGTTCAAGAAATTTTCATGTCCGCCGCAGATATGAGCACTGGATTTTTCGGCAAGATCCCGACGACGGGCGACTTTGTCGCGTGGAACTTGCCGCGGACCTTCATCGACCGCTGGGACCGCTGGATGTCGATGGAGTTGCTAGCGCGACCAGACGAGGGCGAACTTGACCCGCATGTCTGGCGCTTCACGGTGCCGGCTGGCATCTTCTGCGATCAGCCTTGCGCAGGCGCGTGGCGGATGAGCGAGGATCGCGTCGGGCGCAGATATCCATTCGTAGTCGCCGCCGTCGGACGCCCGCCCCGCATGGAAGACGAATGGTTCGATGCTGTGTCCGAGATCGCAGGTGACGCGGTGGCGCACTACTGGACGAGTGCCATGGTTGCCGAGCGGATCAACGCGGTTCAGCCGACGCCGGCCAACCACGCGGAGCCCAAGATCGTCTTCTGGTGCGACGGCTGGAACGTGCACGAATGCCATTTCAAAGACATTCATGATCTGGCCGACAACGCCCTGCCGGTTATGCGTACCGTGCCTCTGCCGGCCGAGGAAAGCTGATTATGGCCATTACCGTCTTCGCCGAGAACATGGGCTTCTTCCACAAGGGCAGCAATGGCAAGGGGATCGCGCCGGGCGATGTCTGTCTGTCGCCGCCGTCGCCGCCGGCGGGCCCGGTTCCGGTGCCCTATGTCAATATGCTGTCCTCTTCCGACCTGTCGAAGGGTACCAAAAGCGTCAAAATCGACGGCGAGCCGACGGCGATCGAGAATTCTTCGGAGATTTCGACCAGCACCGGCAACGAGCCGGCGACCCAAGGTCTCGGTGCAGGCGTCATCACCCACAAGATCAAAGGCAAGGGCGTTTTCAAATTGTGGTCGTTCACGGTCAAGGCGGAGGGCAAGGGGGTCGATCGCCACGGCGACATGATGGCTCAGAATACGGCAAGCGATATACCCAATTGCATCGACCAGACAGCGATCAATACCTTCAAGGCGCTGCTGAGACGCAAGGGTATCACACCCGGCCCCTGTCCGAGCAAGCCTTACGACGCGAAGGTCCACAGACCAGATAAGGATCCTTCCCCGGCCCAGAAGAAGGCGGTCCGCAACAAACCATGCTGGGAATGCAAGCGGGACGACGCGCGGGTAAAGCGCGCTCACTGGCGCACGACGCGACCGAGCGGTGGGGCGATTGTACGATACGAGGATCCTGTCCATGGGAAGGATATGGCGCGCGGTAAAGGCCATATGACCCATGACCATCAGCCGCCGCTGTGCGTGGCCTGGGCGCTTGGCGGATGCAATATGAAACTTGCGGATTTCAAGAAGTATTTCGAACGGGCAAGCAGGGTCAAGCCGCACTGCGAAGCGCATTTTCGCAGTCAGGGAAGCCAGGCGGAAGCCTATGCGACAAAGCTAGGTGCGCCATGATCGCGATCGCCAAGAGCTACGACGATATCCAGCAGCGCTACATCGCCGAACTGCGCGCGCTCCTGCCCGAAATCAATGCTTGGTGGAGCGGCATCGTTGCAGTCGAAAGCTTTGATGCCATCTCACTAATCTGGCCGACTGGAATTTCCGGGCACCCGCGCTTTCTGCATATCTTTCGCACGCACTATTTCGAGGTGGAGAATCTGAACCGAAAGAACGAGCACGAATTCGTGGAGGAAGCCGAGAAGTCGCTTGAGGAAAAGTGGGGTGTCGACGACCTCGGCGACAGCCCCCGCTATGTCGGCCATATAGACTTGCTGATCGACGACATCCCCAGCAAGGCCCCCGATCTGACCGAAGTGGTCAACGGCTTCGTTTTTGTGCCGATCGGGCTTGACCAGGACGAAGAGATCACCTGATGGCGCTTATCACCTATTTTGAAACCGACCGCGGCATTCGCCGCCTGCTGCGCCAGCCCGGCTACATCGAGCCCCGGGATGCGAAAATCGCGGCGCGCAAGCTCGCCCAGAGTTCGGGGCGGCATCAGGATCTTTTCGACGGGTACTTGGAAGACATCCAAATGGCCTACGAGATCGCGGCGCCCTGGTGGGCAGACACGGTCAAAGCACAACAACAGCAAGGATTGAACCGCGACGAGGCTATCCGCAAGGCGTTCAACAAGCGCGCCGCCGGCGCTGCCGCGCATGGCCACGTGGTGTGGATTGTACGCAATTACTGGCTCGATTGCTGCGACGCCAACAAGAGCTCTGGAGAGGTCATCTATCCCGAAACCCTGCTTCTGCAATGGTTGATCGACGCTAGGAAGAAGGAATTGGTGCGCCTGATCGCCTGTATGCCGTACTGGCCGATCGGCATGGATGAGAACAGAACCTGGTGCTGACCGATGAGCTTTGCGGTCTGGTTGGAGAATCGTACCCCTTTCGCTGTAGGGTCTTACACACTGCCTGATGCGGAAGGTCAGGAGGTTTTCCTGGGCATTTTTTCGGCGAGCTTCCAAGGCGCGGAGGAAACGACAGCCCTGGAACCGGCCCAGGAACAATTGCCGGTGACGCTCAGCGACGTCTTTTTCGGCGATCCTGCTCTTTCATCGACGCGCTACGAGGCTGACATCGCTATGCGCAAGCCCGGCGTGGACGTTATCGTCAACGGCACCGCATACGCGCCGAACGGGAAGCCGGTTCGAGAAATGCAAGCCGGACTGAAGTTCGGGCCATTGCAAAAGGTACTCAGTATCGTCGGCGACCGCATGTACGATGCCGGCAGCTATAGCGCGCCACATCCATTCACACGGATGCCTATCGTCTATGAACGCGCCTACGGCGGCACCACCGCCGATCTGAAGACCCATCCTCACAATCCGCTGGGAGTGGGTTTCGCCCTTGCCCGCTCGGCTGATCCAGCAGTCAAGACGCAGGCGCCAAACATAACCTACCCGGCCGAGCCATTCATGAGTCCCTCGGACAAGCCGCGGCCGGCCGGTTTCGGGGCGCTCGGGCGCGGGTGGCAGCCGCGCCTGCCGTTGGCAGGGACCTATGATCAGGCCTGGATCGACTCCCAGTGGCCCTTGCCACCGAAGGATTGCGATCCGCGCTACAATCTCGCGGCGCCGGCGGACCAGCAACTTCCCGATCTCAACGGCGGCGATCAGGTCACTCTGATAGGACTCACTCCCGGCGGCCGGTGGAAATTTAAGCTCCCAAGCGTGGTCGCGCCCATCCGCCTGATCTTCGATGACCGCGTCGAAGACCAAGTTTTCAAAGTGGATACGATCATCATCGAGCCCGACATATTTAGGGTCACGATGAAGGCGCGGGTGGCTATGACGACGCGGCGCAACCGGCCTGCGCTGCGCGAACTTGTCTTCGGGCACGTCACGCCGGCGCTGATTGCGGCGAAACGAAAGGGTAAGGACTATTTTGCGCTGCGCGGGACTGACGGAACCATTAGCGAACGCCCGGCGTGGCTCCCATGAATCGGCCATTGTATATCGTCGGCGGTGGCGCGGTGACGCCCGCCGGCCTGAACCGGCGGCAAACGCTCGCCGCGATCCGCGCCGGGCTCTCCGCCTATGAAGAGTACCTGCTGGCCGAGCCTATGGGTGCATCGCAGATCGTCTCGCGCATTCCCACTCACTGGTCACTGAAAACCACCGATTGGGACTGGCTGGTCAACATGGCGGCGCGCGCCATCATGGACGCGCTCGCATCGACGGCGGCGGATCCGCGAACGACCGTGCTGATCCTGGTGCTACCGGAGCAGTTCAGGAACCATGCGGCCTTCGAAGAAGAATACCCTTCTGGCTTCCTGAATGCCGTCGTGCGCTCATGCGGCGGACCATTCCATGAGGCATCGCGGGCGCTCGATGGCGGCGCCGCCGCAAGCATTGGCGTGCTTCAGAAAATGCCGGAGATACTTGCCCATCCGGGCGTCGAGCGCGTCTTGCTCGGCGGCGTCGACAGTCTGGTCAACGACAAGGATATCGCTCGGCTCGCCGAGGCGGGACGGCTGAAGGGCTCTGACAATTCTCAAGGGCTTGTTCCCGGAGAGGCGGCAGCCTTTGTTTGCTTGCAATCGAGACCAGATTCGAAGTCATCGTGTCTCGCCGCCATCCATGGCGCCGGCTTTGCTCAGGAAGCCGATAGTGTTCTGACGGAGCGATACAGCCAGGGCAAGGCGCTGCTTGGTGCGCTTCAGGGTGCCTTGAATGGGACCGACAGTGGTCCGCAAGAAACTGACATCGTCTTTGTCGTCAGCAATGGCAATGGGGAGCGCTATAGCGGGTGGGAAGCAAATATAGCAAGATCTCGCTTCTATCGTACACGGCGTGAGATCTTGCCGATTGCCTATCCGGCGATGACCGTCGGCGAGGTGGGAGCGGCCGGTGGGGCGCTGGCGCTACTTGTGGCGTCCGACAGTTTCACCGCCGGCTACGCGCCCGGTCCGGTAGCTATGTGCGAAGTTGCGTCCGAAGCCGGATTGCGCGCCACGGCGCTGGTCAGCCAGGTAAAGTCCAGCTGAATTACATCCAGGCGGGGAAGCGCTGCGTGCGCCGCCAGTCGGCCAATGGGAGGTCACGGTTGTCCAAAGAGGCTCGGATGGCCGCGAGCCGCAGCCGACGCATGGAGCGGAATGCGACGTGTTTGCCCGGTCCCCGCCCATCGTCCCACCATGCACTCGCGCGTTCGGCCATTGGAAGCGGCGAGTCCTCGATCTTGGCGAATGGCTTTCCAAGCGGCGAGGTATCGACTGTGAAGACGTCGGTATCATTGAAATCGACCTCGAACAGATCGCGCCAAGCGAGGCCCGCGGCATAAGCGGATTGGGGCTCGCGCATGCGTTCGATCAGCCAGGGGACGATTGATCTGTCGCCAAGCATTCCTATGGTGGCTAGAGCCGGTAGTCGCAACGAAGGTTCGTTTAGACATTTCTGAAGCCAGGCCTTTGCGGGAGTTCCCGCCGAGGCGAGTAGCCGGATTTCGATCACCTCACCTTGGGGAACACTACGCGAGGCAAGCAATTCATCAAGAACAGGCAGGGCCATACGGTCCGCGCCGAGGAGACAAGCGGCGATCGAGGCCGCCAACCGTTCCGGCAGCTGATCGGCGGCGAGACGCTCAGCTACCGCCGGGAGCAGATCGCGGCGGCGCAACGCGCCAGCCAACCGCAATGCTCGTATACGGATCTCAGCCTGGCTATTTGCGACTAAATCGCCGAGGCTCGGGCCGGCATCGGCGCGATGGTGCCAGAGCGCCGAAAGCCCGATGCATTTTAGCATCGTTTCCCTGGAATCGACCCACTTGGCGACAAAAGGACGGAGTTTCTCGCGCGGTGTCCGGGCGATGGCGCCTGATATACCCTTGATGCCGGTTTCGCCGAGTGCGGCGGCGGCCTCGATCACTGCGGCAAGCGGCTTTTCCAGTCCCCAATGGAGCGCCAGGCACGCCATGACAAAGAGCTCTGGGGCTTCAGAATAATCGGAGAAACGCGCCTTCGCCGCCGCCCACGCAGCCTCGCCCGACGCGAACAGGCCTTCAAGATTGGCGTCCAGCCGCTGGTCGATGCGGCCGATGTCGATTTCGCCCAGTAGCGGTCCATCGATCTCGCGGCGCCGCCGTGACCAGAGGAAAGCGGCGTCCTCCGCGTGCTGGTCAACGATGGCGGGGATCGTCGCAAGGCGCTGCATCGGCTTGACCTAATTCAGGTGAACGGCCGCCCCTCGTATACGGTTCGTACCGGTCGCGTGGCTGTTGAGCTGTGTGCCGCGAATGGAGACGCGCCCGTTCTTCTCCAAAATGATGGACGCCAAGCCACATCTGAACTCAATGCGATCGCGAGCATTCAATATCACCGTCTCACCGTCGCGCAACACTTCGACGGGATGCGGATTGGGACGCGGATCAACTATCCGTCCGACCACAAGCGGCCGGGCGGGGTCACCCGCTTCGAACAGCAGCGCCACTTCCGAGCCGACAGCGGAAGCGTCGAGAGCGGCGAGGCTGCGGGCCTTGAGCGCCGTGTCGCTGGGATTGCCGACGAAAACGACGAGCGGCGAGCCATCATCGAAGCCGATCAGCAACCCAATTATCACCCCATCAACACGCTCCACAACGTCCATCGCTCGGCCCTCAATTGTTGTGAACACTGCTGCCTTTGATTTTGGTCTTGCCGTCGGCCTTCACGTCGATGTCGCCGCTGCCGTCGAGCCTTATGTCCTTGCCCTTGACGCTAATAGTGCCGTCCTTTTTGAGGATGATGCTGGCATCGCCGCATTTCAGCGTGATCTCGTCAGCCGCCTCGACGTAAAGCTTCTTGCCGAACTTCATCACGCCGTCTTCGCCGACAATGACACTGCTCGCCTTGGCGACTTTTAGCGAGTAGGCCCCGCCGACCTCGATCCCCTCGTCCGCTGCAATCTTGGCCAGCCGCGCCTTGCCGACCTGCGAGGAATGGGCGCCGCCAACAGTAAAGCTCTGGTCGGCGGCGACGTCAACCGTCTGCGCGGCGCCGATCTGCCATTTGTCTGCCGAGCCAATCGTGTGGCTCTGCGCCGCGCCTACAGTAACCGATCGTGTCGCACCGATCGTATTCGTTTGCGGTCCGCCGACGCTTCGTGTCTCGGAGGCACCGACCGTATCGACGCGCGCCGCCCCAACCGTGATCGTCTGGACAATCGCTACGGTCTGCGAATGGTTGGCGTCAATGTTTTCCGTAGAGTTCGCGCCGATGTGGATCGTCTCGTTCGATCCGACTGTCAGCGATCGATTCACCCCAACTGTCTCGGTGTCGTTCGACCCGATGTTAGTTGTCTGGTCGACGCCGACCTTGACAGTTTTGTTGTTGCCTACGTCCTCGTCGAGATTGTGCCCGACAGAGTGCTTGGCGTCGTGGTCGATGCGGTCGGACTGATCGTGCTGCACCAACTTGTTGCGGTCGTGCTTAATCAGAAGGTGATGGTCCTTCTGCGCCTGGAAGTTGACCAGTTCGGAGCCTGCCTTGTCCTCGAACATCAGTTCGTTGTAGCCGCCACCACCTTTCGACGAATCGGATTTCCAGCCGGATTGCGTGGCGTTGCCGGGCAGTCCATAAGGCGGCATCTGCGCGGCGTTGTAGACCCTGCCGGTTATGATCGGCAGGTCAGGATCGCCTTCGATGAAGTCGACGATGACCTCCTGGCCGATACGCGGAATCTGGATAAAACCCCAGCCGCTGCCGGCCCAGGTCTGCGAAACCCGCACGAAGCACGAACTGTTCTGGTCCTTCTTGCCCAGCCGGTCCCAATGGAACTGGACCTTCACGCGCGCATATTTGTCGGTGAATATCTCCTCGCCGGACGGACCGACCACAGTCGCCGTCTGAGGGCCGCGCATGATCGGCCGTGTCGTGACCCGTGGCGGACGATAGGGCAATGCCGTGGGTGCCACGCCAAGGATCACCTTGAAGTTCTCGCTCTCGACATCCGCATGGGCTCTGTAGCCGGGGTCGAACAGCCTGTATTCGGCGCTCACCACCAGATACTCTTGGTTCTGGTCCTCGCGCGGAAAGCCGTCCAGCTTGAAGGTGCAGCCTGAATACAGGCCGCGCACGGTTCCAACCGCGGCGATGCGCTGGTGCACCGCCTGGATTTCCTCGCGCCGGATTGCCGCCAGGCTGTCGCCGCGGCCCACTTCGAGATGCGCGCCGGGCTGACGGTAATTTTCACCCGCAGCCAGCTTGTGATTGAACGGCTGGGCCGATTTGGCCATCAGGTCGGCGCCCGGCTTTTTGAAATCATAGTCGGTATGGACATAGGCGCCCGGCCGCACCGAACTGCCCGGGATCCATTCCGTGATATATTCGACATCCCGCCGGGAGCCCTGCCCTTCAAAGTGATAAGGCACTTTTTCATAGCCCGGCGCCGGCTTCAGCTTGCTCATCGAATCGGCAAGCACAAGCGTGTGCTTGCCCTCGCCATGCTCGAAGAAATACAGGATGCCCTCGTGCTCGAGGAGTCGCTGCACGAAATCGAGATCGGTCTCGTCATACTGCACGCAGTATTCGCGCGGCGGATAAGAGCCTTGCAGGCGCTTCTCGTATTTTGCGGTGCTGTATTTTGAAAATACTTCTTCGACGATTTCGACGACGCTCATGTTTTGGAAAATGCGGCAGTCGGTCGTAGTTCCGAGAAACCAGAGCCATGGTCTGACGACCGTTTCGTAATAGGCCAGTTGGTCCTCGATCCGGGTAAGTCTAAACTCGGACACCAGGCCGCTGAACCACCGTTTTGGATCGGATTCACCTTCGATCGAGACGGCCCCACCCAGCATCTTCAGCGGATCGATGTCGTGGTCGGTACTTACGAACCCAACGGTGTAGCCAAAACAACGGCTTATCTCATCGCGCCCGACAAGGTGCGTGAAGGTCAACAGCTCGGCGCCAATCGGCGTCTCCACAACCGTGGCACGTTCATTCGGCATTGGTCGTGCCCCTCCTGGACCCGGCCGCCAGTGGATTTGAAGGTCCTGCTATACTGTCCTGCTATACTAACGACGGCAGGTTCAGGAACTCAAAGCCAAACAATTCTCACTGGGTTGCTGGTCCGTGTCGAGCGTACCACATGTTGTTGCGAGGGCCAAAGCGGCATGCATAGCTGGGCGAAGCAGCAAGATCGAGGGTTCGCCCGCTGCCTTGCGCCAATGTGATGCGAAATTGGATTAGCCACGTTAAAAACATGGAGTATCGTGCCGACAAGGCCGCCAGCGATCACACAGGCGATTGTGCATGTTAATCAGTCTGCAGATCAGCAATGTCGATGCCCTGCCCGCTGGCGTATCCCCCGGCTACAGATCGCGTGATCGCACCTTCAAAATCGGACGCGAAAATTGCGACTGGATCTTACCCGACCCGGACAAGTTCATTTCCGGCCGGCATTGCCAAATTCGATACGAGGCAGGCGCGTTTTGGCTGCATGACATCTCGCGCAATGGCACTTTCATCAACGGATCGAGCCAACGCATCACCGGTCCACACCGGCTGGCGCACGGCGACAGGCTCCTGGTCGGCCGCTACGTCATCTTTGTATCGATTGACGAGCGCGCCTCGCCGACCCATCCGCAAGGCGACGAAGGTTCGACACAACGACACATGCCTATCGCGGCCGATCGGCCGCTTGACTCTGGAGGCGAGCCCTTCTTGAATTCGGCACAGCGATGGCTTGGGCAACGAGCACCGTCGCCGCCCGCGTCGGTCCCGTCGACGAGAGACGAGGTGCTGCGGGAAATCGCGATTGGAGCGGGTATTTCCCCGGAACTGCTGCAGTCGCGGGACCCGCATGAAGTTGCGGCCGAAATTGGCTCGGTCCTGCGGGTGGTGGTCGAGCAACTGGCCATGCTGCTGAAGGCACGTGCGGCCGCCAAAACGCTGGCCAAGAGCACGCACCGGACAATGATAAGCTCCGCCGACAACAACCCGCTTAAGTTCGTGCCGGGGATCGACGACATCCTCGAAATCATGTTTGCACGGCGCAGATCCGGCTATCTCGATGCAAGGCACAGCGTCGAAGATGCGTTCCGCGATCTCAAGACGCACGAATTTGCGACTTATGCCGCCATGCAAGCTGCGCTGTCGCGACTGCTTGACGACCTGTCGCCGGAAGCGATCGGCAAAAAGCTTCCACCGACATCGTTCACCTCCAAGAAGGCCCAAGCATGGGACGCTTTTGTCGCGACATGGCGGACCATGGAGGAAGCCCATGAAAACGGCATGCTGGATATATTCTTGGCCTATTTCGGCGAGGCGTATGCCAAAGCTGACAAGCACAAATAGACCGGCCCAATAGACTGCGCCGTTCTAGCTGACGAAGAAAAGCGCATCGGCGCACCGCATCATGTTCCAATCGACAACATCTGAGATTACGATCACATACGACCGTTCGCCAGGCGGGTAAGCCTGATTGACCTGGGGGTCTGCGGCAGATGTCATATCGCGGCGACATCGTTTCTTGTAGCAAAGACTGCTGCGGACCAAGGGCTCGCTGGCCGGCCCCTTGCTTGCCCTATCCGGCCAGGAAAGATCTGGCGCCTCTCGAACGCGAGCGCGGACATTGCATCGCGGCGGCACATCGGCAATGAGCTCGAAGGACGATCCTTTCGGCCCGGTCGGCAAGACCGTCATCCGCACCAATCCAGGGCGCGGGCAGAATGCCAAACCAGCCGCAAACGAACCGATTGCCAAGTCGGTCAGGCCCTTGGACGTCAAGGAATCGACAGTTTTCGATCCTGACATAGGTCGGCATATGCCGCCGAACTGGACATCCGGAACCATTTTTTATCAGGGAGCGTCGTCCGGTGCAGCGGCCAAAGCCGAGACAGCCGAGTCAAGGCCGATCATTCAGCAGGAGGTGCTGCTCGAAGCCGCCGACACGGTCAAATATTCGACAGCAAATCCGATCCTCGCGGCGTCAGCACCATTGCTTGTCCTGTTCGGGCATCTCAGGCTTGTGCCGGTTGAAAGACAGGCGGCGCCACTGGCCGAGCATATCGCCGAAGCGATCGAGAGGTTCGACCGGACGCTGGAGAAGTCGGGCGTTGCCGAAGAGGATGCGCGGATCGCGAAGTTCGCCCTTTGCGAAACTGCCGACGATCTTGTTGGCAACCTGCCCTGGACCGGCAAGGACACCTGGGCACAGCGCAGTATGTTGTCGCGGTTTTTTCACCTCGAAGCCACGGGCGCCGGCTTTTTCGAAGCGCTAAACAAGGTGCTGGCCAATCCGGAGCCACACTTAGACCTGCTGGAGCTGATGCATGTCTGCCTGTCCCTGGGATTTGAGGGCCAGTATCGGGGCCTGGCGCGCGACGATATCAGTCTCGAACGTGTGCGGCGCGACGTCTACGAGACGCTTCGCTACTTCAGGGCCCGCGCCGGAGAGGACATCTCCCCCCGCTGGCAAAGCATGGCGGCGACGATGGTGCCGTCTTCGACCCGCCTGCCGCTCTGGGGCGTTGCCGCCGCGGCATCAGCCCTGCTGACGGCCGCGTTCTTCACGTTGCGCGCGTTCGTGACCGATGAAGGCGATGCTGCAGCCAGACAGTTGCTGGCGCTCAATCCCTCGACACCCGTGACGATCGAGCGCGCCAGTGTGGTACCCCCACTTGCCGAACCGGCGACAGTTGCCTCGCCTGCCGTAACCGAGCAGATCGACCGCATCCGCTCGGCACTGTCCACGCAAGTCGAGCGCGGCGGGATGACCATCGGCACAAAAGGCGACTTCATCGTAGTGGAGATCAACAATCAATTGTTGTTTCAGCCGGGCAAGACCGAAGTGAAGCCTGAGTCTCAGTCACTGGCCGAACAGATTGCCGCAGCCCTTGAGCACGAGCCGGGGCCAATCAGGATCGTTGGCCACACGGACAACGTGAAGCCACGGAAATCGAGCGCGTTCAAATCCAACTTTGACCTTTCGGTCGCCCGCGCGAAGGCTGTTGGAACAATGATCGCCGCGAAACTTAGCGATCCCGCGCGAGTGACCGCTGATGGCAAGGGCGCAGATGAGCCAATTGCCGACAATGCGACGTCCGAGGGCCGCGCCAAGAACCGCCGTGTCGACGTGATGATCCCCAAGGAGGAAACGCTGTGAAGACCGCCGGTGGGAAACGCCAGTGATGCGTTGGCTGCCGCGGATATTCAGCACGGCCGCGTTGGCCGGTTTCGCGGCAGCGATCTGGTTTGCTGGACCTTTGATCCGCTTCGCCGATATCCGGCCGCTGGGACCTGTTTGGTTGCGCGCGACAATCATCGGCACGATCGTAGCGACCGCGGCCCTCGTTTACGGAGTGCGCGTCTGGCAGGTGAGAAAGGCGCAAAAAGCGCTCGAGATCGTCATTGCTCGCGGCGACGGGGGCAATGACGATTCACCGGTGCTCGAGGCGCGCATGAGTGAGGCCATCGGAACACTCAAACGCTCGAGCGGCAAGCGCAATTTCCTCTACGATATTCCATGGTACATCGTCATTGGCCCGCCGGGCGCCGGCAAGACGACGGCACTGGTCAATTCGGGTCTGAATTTTCCGCTTGCCGGTTCAGGAGACGCCCAGCCGGTGGCCGGTGTTGGCGGCACCCGCTCCTGCGATTGGTGGTTCACTGAAGCGGCTGTGCTGATCGACACGGCAGGACGTTACACCACGCAGGATTCCAGTGCTGGAAGCGACAGCAAGAGCTGGCTTGCGTTTTTGTCATTGCTCAAGAAATTCCGCACAAGGCAACCGATCAACGGGGTCATCCTGGCCATCAGCCTTGCCGACCTCATCAGCCTCGATGACCAGCAGCTAGATGCCCAAGTCGTTGAAATACGCAGTCGCCTGAGGGAGATCCACCAGACGCTTAAAATCCAGTTTCCGGTGTACCTGCTGTTCACCAAGGCCGATCTTGTTTCCGGCTTCATGGAATACTTCAGCAGTTTCGAGGAGCCGCGCAGGCGCAAGGTCTGGGGCGCGACATTCCAGACCACAGACCGCAACAAGAACATGGCCGGTGAGGCTCCGGCCGAATTCGATGCGCTGGCGAACCGCTTGGCGGACGAGATGGCTGACCGCCTGCAGGAAGAGCTTGATCCGGTCTCGCGCATATCGATCTTTGGCTTTCCGGCCCAGTTTTACGCGCTCAAGGGGCGAATTGCCAATTTCGTGACCAGCCTGTTCGATCCGGTGCGCAGCCAGGTGAACGTCAGTTTGCGTGGGATCTACTTCTCGTCGGGGACGCAGGAGGGAACGCCCATCGATCAGGTCTTGGGCGCAATCGGCCGCAGTTTCGGCAACAATTCCCGCCCCCACCTGTCCGGGACCGGCAAGAGCTTCTTTTTGCACGATCTCCTGACCGATGTCATTTTCGCTGAATCCGGATGGGTTTCCTATGACCGAGCGACCGAGAGGCGGGCAGCGGCCCTCAGATATGGCGGCTTTGGCATCATAGCCTTGATCACTGCAGCGGCCCTTGGCGCGCTCGGGATGAGCTTCATGGCCAACCGCTCGCTGATCGCGTCTACGACGCAGGCGACGAGCCAATATCGCGAGACAGCGGACGCCCTGCTCAAAAGCACGACGGTCGCGGATGTCGACCTTGAAAACGTCATCGGGCCACTCGACCAATTGCGCAACATGCCGGCCGGTTTCGAAAGCAGTGACTCACCGATCCCGATCGACGAAACGTTCGGCCTGAGCCAGCGGGAAAGGCTTAGTTCTGCATCGACAACGGCCTATCGGCAAGCACTGGAACGAATGTTGCGGTCGCGTCTGCTTGTTCAGGCTGAGCGGACGGTCCAGGCGACGATGGCTGAGCCCGCCACGCTTTACGAACCGCTCAAGATCTACCTGATGCTCGGCGGCAAGGCACCCAAGGTCGATGACGCACTGATCATCTCTTGGATGAAGCAGGATTGGGAAAAGAACCGGTATCCAGGCGAGAGCAACCGGGAAGGACGCGCGCAGCTCGAAAAGCACCTACGCGCCATGCTCGCGTTGGACGATGCCTATGATCCAGTTTTCGAACTCAACCAGCCGCTTGTGGAAGCCGCCCAGCGCTCGCTCGGGCGCATGAGCCTTGCGGATCGCGCATCAGCATTGATCAAGTCGGCGGTGTATGCGGCTGCGCTGGACGATTTTGCCGTCTCCCAAAAAGCTGGACCGGAAGCGCAGCTTGTGTTCGAGCGCGTCGATGGCGGCGATCTGTCGAAGCTTCGTATACCCGGTCTCTACACCCAAGCCGGATTCAACAACTTTTTTCTCGGACAGCTTTCGCGCATTGCCCAGACACTCGTCGACGACCAGTGGGTTCTGGGCGGTGGCGGCGAGCAAGGCGACATCGATCAGGCGTTGCTCAAACTCGGCCCCGAACTTCTCGATCGCTACGGCAGGGAGTTCGCAGCCGCGTGGAACAGCGTTCTCGATGGTTTGAAATTCAAGGCCATGCTGAACGACAAGCCGCACTATGTCGCGCTTTCCGCCGTAGCCTCACCAAGCTCGCCGATCGAACAGCTTTTTACCGCGATGGCCGAGGAAACAACCCTGGCGCGCGACTCTGTCTCCGGCGCCGACTCGGGCACTGGGATGCAGGTCGGCACCGTCCTGCGCCAGTCCCAGGACGCCGCAGACATGGCCAAGGGCCTGGCTCGCATCGGCATCCAAATTGGCTCCGCAAAATCGCAAAGCCGTGCCGGTACGGGGTCCGAGAAATTTCATAGCCAGAACCCTGGGGCAAACATCGAAGCGCAGTTCAGGTCCTTCCAGGCTCTGGTAAGCGGTCCTTTCGGACACCGACCGATCGATGCGCTGACCCAGAATTTTCGCGACATCCACCAGAGCCTGCGACTGGCAACCGAGGTCCCTTCGCAGACGGAACGTGTCAACGCCAACCTGCAGCTGCAGATAGCCACCCTTCGCGCCAATGCATCGCGTCTGCCCAAGCAACTCGGCAGAATGGTCAACGCAACTGCAGACGAATTTGAGGGCAACGCGGCTGAAATTTCGTTGACGAATCTGAATGAGATGCTCGACCAGGCCGTCACGCAGCCCTGCGAGAAGGCGGTCAACGGCCGCTACCCCTTCGCCGGCGATGGTACCGAGGATATTGCGATGGCGGACTTCGCCAAATTGTTCTCTCCGGGCGGCCTGATGGACCGGTTCTTCGCACAAAACCTTGCTTCCTTGATCGACATGAGCGGCCAGGACTGGAGCTGGAAACAGGATGCACGCTTTGGGCGCGACCTGTCGAAGTCGACGCTGAAAAACTTTCAGCTGGCTGCGGAAATCCGCGGCGCATTTTTCCCGTCGGGCGGGTCAATGCCGTCAGTCAACCTGACCTTTACCCCGTTCTCGCTGAATGGAGATGCAGATGCTGCGGTGCTCGACGTCGATGGCCAGATCGTCCAGAGCAACCAGGCGGCTAACACGCCAAGCACTGTGTCCTGGCCGACCGGTGCGGCCTCGACATCCGCCAGTCTGAGGCTGACGCCGGAAATGCCGGGCCGCGAATCCGTTATCAGCTTCGAAGGGCCGTGGTCGCTGAAGCGGTTGCTGGACAAGGCGACGATCACCAGAAAAGACGGCACTGTTGAGGCGCGCTTCGTAATCGGCGGACGCGACGTCAGCTATACGATCCAGACCGGCTCCGGACCCAGCCCCTTCTTCCTTCCCGCACTTTCTGCTTTCAGCTGTCCGAAGGCGTTTTGAGAAGGATTTGACCTCGCCGAAGGCAAGTAAGATCGCGAAACCAAGCTAGGGTGAGGATCGATATTTTGAATATACCGACGCTCCTGTTTTAACGACGGGGTCGGCAATTTGCGCTGGGTGGCACGTCGCTCGCTCGGATCCTGAAAGATGCCGGGTCCTGACAGTGGCATCTAGGTCGTCGTCTGGAGCACCGATCAAGGCGAGATCGCACGGCGTCATTCCGGCGTTACCTGACTGGCTGCCTGGTTGGTTGTGGGATAAGAGCTGGAACACTTCGGCACCGGCACGTTGTGACAGGCGGGGAGATCGCAGGATGCGCAGTTGATCAGGCGACGGAGCGCTGTCGCGCCCTCAAATCATCACTTGAGCTCTTTGTCGGGGTGACCCGCCACGAAGGTCACGCGCTCAAAGCTAGATTTCGATATTTTAATATTCGAGCCTGTGGCAAAGTGGCGCCAGCGAGCGCCTTAGAGTGCGCTGCAGAGGACGCTTCGAGAAGCGCTTGGTGGCAAGTTGAGCGATGTCGCCCTTTCCTTTGAAAGCTTCGGCGTAAGCCACAATGGCTGTGTCCGTGAGCACAATGAAGACAACTATCTGGTCGAGCCACGAACCGGCCTGTGGGTGGTGGCCGACGGTATGGGTGGGCATGAAGCCGGAGAGGTCGCTTCAGCCAGCATTGTCGACCATCTGGCCACGATCGGCATTGCCAGTTCCGCCCCGGATCTTCGTGCGCGCTTCGAGGACAGGCTGAGCCGCGCCAACGCCGAGATCCGCAGGATCTCCGAGTCCCGCGGCATAACCATCGGCTCCACCGTTGCCGCCCTGCTGGCGATGGATGGGCGATTTGCTTGCCTATGGGCGGGCGACAGCCGGGTCTATCTGATCCGCAACGGATCCATCTCGCAGATCTCGAAGGACCACACCGAAGTTCAGGAACTTCTCGACCGTGGCATGATCAGCGCGGCCGAGGCGCTCACCTGGCCGCGCCGCAATGTCATCACGCATGCGGTAGGCGTCAGCGACGAAATCGTCATCGATTTCCAGCAAGGGGAAATCATGCCGGGAGACATCTTTGTGTTGTGCACCGATGGGCTGACGGCGCATCTGACCGACGCCGAGATCGGCGCCGCAGTTGTGACTGCAACACCTCAGGCGGCCTGTGAGGCTCTGCTGAAAACGGTGCTGGAGCGAGGCGGGACAGACAATGTCACGATTGTGCTGGTAAAATTCGCAAGCAGAAGCAACGGACACCCCCCCTACCCTGATCTGTCCAGAGCGGAGGGTTGAGGCTGATGAGCGCCGACGACAAGACGCGAATATCGCCGCAGCTGGCCAACACCGCCGTCGGCACGCAGCTCAGCGGCATCTACGAACTTGACGAGCGGATCGCATTCGGCGGCATGGGCGAGGTCTACCGCGGCCACAACATTCAGACTGGCGACCATGTCGCGATCAAGATCGTCCTGCCCGAATTTGCCCGCGACCCGACGATCTTGTCCTTGTTCCGCAAGGAAGCGTCGATCCTCAATCACCTCTCGCACGATGCGGTCGTGCGTTATCACGTCTTCACGATCGATCCAGGGATCGGTCGTCCCTACCTTGCGATGGAATTCGTCGACGGCGAGTCCCTATACGACATCATGCGACGTGGCCCTATGCCGACTGAGCAGGTGCGCAAGCTCTGCCATCGCCTCACGTCGGGTCTGAGCGCCGTGCATCAGGCAGGAGCAATACACCGCGACCTCTCTCCGGACAACATCATCTTGCCCGGAGGTCAGGTCGATCGCGCCAAGATCATCGATTTCGGAATCGCGCGATCGGCGACCGTCGGCGGGGAGACCCTGATCGGCGGAAAATTCGCGGGAAAGTACAACTACGTTTCCCCCGAACAGCTTGGGCTGTACAGCGGCGATGTCAGCGAGCAGTCCGACATCTACAGCCTGGGGCTGGTGTTGGTTGCCGCCCTGCGCGGGAAGCCGATCGACATGAGCGGATCCCAATTCGAGATCATCGAAAAGCGTCGGACCGTGCCTGACCTGTCCGACATCGATGACGATTTTCGTGACATTGTCGAAGCCATGCTGCAGCCGGATCCGCGAGACCGCCCGGTGAGCATGGCGGAAATTGCCAGGATGACGCGTGACGAGGACGAAGGGACAACGCCGCCGACGTTCATCCCAAACCGCGACAGGCCGGGTTTGCCACGAGCGGGGCAAACCCTTGCGCCCGACCCGAAGGCCTCGTCCCCGCCATCCGATGTCTTGGGCCATAGCGGGCCTTTGGCAGGCTCGGGTGGGCAGCGCTTTGTCCCGCATGTCCGACCAGCGCTGCTGTCCGAACCTCGGGCCTCACCGGTCGCTGCGCCGCCACGTGCCCTCGTTGGTGCTGTTCGCGGAACATCTACAAAAGGCCGAGGCATCGCCATCTCTGCCTTCGCGACATTGGCTCTCGCCTCAGTTGCCGGCCTCTATTTTAGCGGCTTTATAACGCCCACCGCACCGAGCGCTGTCAAAACCTCGCTTTCCGCGCCAGAGCCACCGCAACTTGCACCACAAGCAACAACGCCTTTCCCGGATGCATCAATTCCTGAGGCAGAGGCGTCAAAGCCGCTGGCGACGGACAATGATGCGCACGCGCCTGAGCCGCCACAGGCAGTTCCAGCCCCAAAGCCGGAAACGGAAGCTACATTAGCGCCAACTGAAAATCAGGCGGAGGCCGCCGCGGCCAGAACGCAGCCGCCGGCAGCGTCGCCCAAGATGCTCCCGCAAATGCAGGAAAAGTCGAAGCCGTCGGCAAGCGCGGCGCAACTGCCGGCCGAAACCGCAACGCCATCATTTCAGCCCGATACGCCCTCGCCGCCTGCCACGATTGCTCCGGCTCTCCCGCTGGTCGACAAGGCTCCGGCGCCGCGCGCCGCGCAGCCAGACGCCGCACCGAGCCAAAAGCCTGAACAGCAGGCAAGCCCGCAGGCGGGGGCGAAACCGGCCGTGCCAGCTCCCGAACCGGCTGCGGGCCAGGCAGGTGCGACGAGCCCAAAGGAGCAGCAGGCCGTCCTGCCGCCGCCCAAACACCAGGCGAGCGTGCCGGCGAAGACGATACCAGCACCGCCCGTTCCCGAGCCGGCTGCACGCCAGGCGGATACGACGAGGGCAAAGGAGCAGCAGCCCGACCAACCGGCGGCCGGAGAACCAGATCCGGCCATGGTCGCCCTGAACTTGCCCAAGCCGGAAGTTGCCCCAGTAATCGACGAGATAGCGCAACGTGTGTCGTGGGTTCGCGACTTCAGCGGCGGCGACTGTTTCTACGCCGCCGTAACCTCGATAACCGATAAGACCGCTGCGATCGAAGGATTTGGAACCGCGGTCCAGCCATTCGAGCAGATGCTGGCTGATTTCCAGGCAAAGTTCCACGTTGAGCCGGACATCAACGTGCGCCTTATTGAGCCGAGCCAGTGCGAAGTCACCAACTTTCTGCGTTTTCTGGGGCAGACTGCTGGCGAGAAGCCGCAGCTTGTTCTCGATCGAACATCGGTGCCGAACGGTACGCCGATCAGCGGTACGCTGGTAACGCGTGGCGGGCTCATTTCCAGCGTGCTGCTGATCGACCACAAAGGCATGATGTTCAACCTCGATGACCGCATGGTCGTTCACTCGGACAAGGCTACCTTCAGCATCCCGATCGGTCTCGGCGCCGCCGACAGGGCTGCAGGCAAGGCCGTGCCGCAGATCATCATGGTGATCACCGGGCCCCAGGACATCCAGGCGGCTGCGATCTCCACGCCAGTGCCAGCCTCACGGCTGTTGCCCAAAATTCTCGAGGAAATTGAGGCCAACGGTTCCAAGTTTTCGGCCAGTGCCAAGTATTTCCGACTCGGCGGCTAGCATGGGCGTCCGATGGAACTGCTTAGCTCGCGTTCGCCCCGCTCGTCTTCCGACCTGCCCGTAAAGCAGCGTGGTCGGCTTCGAACCTTGCTTGCCTCGATGAGCCGGATGAGGCTTGCGGTCGTTTCGGCCGCCGCGTTGCTAGCCGTGCTCTCGTGCAACGAAGCGCGCGCCGAATTCACGGTGTGCAATCAGACGCTCGACGTCGTCAACCTCGCTGTCGGCCAGGAGGTGGACAATGCCGACCAGACCGACGGCTGGTGGACCATCGGCGCAAATCAGTGCGTGAACGTCATCCGCGAAGAACTGACGAACCGCTACATCTACCTCTACGCCACCGACGTTTTCGGCCACGCGATCCTGACCGGATCGACCGAAATGTGCATTGAGCGGCGACGTTTCTCGATACGCGGCATCGACGAATGCTGGCAGCGCGGCCATATTGCCGCGCGATTTGTCGAAGTCGATACGCTTGAACAGGTGCGGTGGACGTTTTTCCTGACCGGAAGCAGTCCGTGACGCACGCTATCGACACCAGCTTCAAGGAAAAGAAGCAAGCACGCGCTGCCCTTCGCCGGCGCACCTTTTGGCGCAGGCTTCTTGCCGGCCTCGCCACGGTTTTCCTGTGTTCGATTGCAGCCGGCTTCTATCTCACCGCGGACTACTGGTCATTTGGCGACGAAGACGAGGAGCTGCATGCGGTCGAAGGAGCCGACGATGTGCCGGCCGATGCCTCTGTTTATGTGCCTGCCATTATCGGCCTCGCGGGAGACCCGATGTGGATCACGCTCGCACCCGATTCCGGCGCCGCAACGAAAGGCCGCGTCGTTCCGCGTCCGGCCGAACTCGACCAGGCCGGGGTTTCGTCACAGATCGAGATTTTGTCCGACGTCATGCTTAGCGCCAGCGAGAAATTCATGACGACCATACCGTCGACGCAGGAGGATTTCGCATTCTTCCAGGCGCAACGAAAGACGGCCCCCGCAGCCTCCAGCGATCTGCAGAACGATCTTCAGCCATCTCCTGCCGCGGATGAACCCGCCCCTGCCGCCGATCAACTGGCCGAAGCCGATGACCCGGAGGCCGGCTGGGGTGAAACAATCGATGCAGGCGATGCAGCTCTTCCCGCGTTCCACAAGACCCAGATCGAAAACAACACCAGCGTCGCAACTGTCACGAACGAATTTCAGCGGTTCGAGGCTACGGAAGACACGTTCGTGAAGATCCTCAACGATCGCAGTCTGGATAGCGTTGCGCTCGATGCACATTTCTCCGCCGACGACGCCAAGCAGGCAGGCGAGGCGCTGAAGGCGCTCTTCGGCCGGGACGGCCTGGAACCGGGCTATGTCGTGGCCATGCGTGGATACCGACCCAACCGCGAGACGACAACGATGTCCCTCATGCAGGTGTCGATCTACGCCAAGAACGTCTTTGTCGGTACGCTGACGCGCAATGCCGCGGGCGTGTTCGTTTCGGGCGTTGATCCTTGGGTACGGGAAGATCTTTTCAACTACTCGGGCGCGCCGGCGGAAGGCGCCCACAAACGGCAGTATCGTCTGCTCGACGCGATCTACTCGACAGCGGCACGCAACAGCGTTCCGACCGGCGTGATCGGCGAAGCCATCATGTATCTGTCGAGAGGACAGGATCTGGACGCCTTCGCAAGCGAGGACCAGCGTCTTGTGCTGATCTATTCGCAGATGCCGCGCGGCAAGGACGAAGGCGCTGGGCGGGTGCTGTATGTGGGTGTCCAGGGCACGACAAAAACTCTCGACTGTTTCGTTTTCCAGCAGAGCGATGGCCAGTTTGCATGCGTGACAGGCGACGATCAGGTCCGCTCGCTGACGGTCACCAACGGCATGGTCACACCGGTCAACGGGGTGTTGACCTCGACCTTCGGGCCCCGCAAGCACCCAATTCTGGGCACCGTTCGCATCCACAAGGGCGTCGACTGGGCGGCGCCGGTCGGCACGCCGATCGCAGCCGCCTTCGATGGCGAAATCAGCTTCCAGGGCGATGGGGGCGGCTATGGCAATCTGGTCAAGATTTCCCACGGAAACGGGCGCGAGACGCGCTATGCGCATATGCAGAAATTCGCAATCGTGGGCGGCGTCGGCACCAAGGTGAAGGCAGGTGACATCATCGGCTACATCGGCACCACCGGACTGTCGACCGGACCGCACCTGCATTTCGAACTCTACCAGAATGGCGCGGCGATCGACCCGCTGGGCACAGTTACTGCGGTCGCTTCGGACTTTTCCGCCGTGGAAACGCTCACCGACCGCATCGTCCACGTCGAAAGTGGCGGCAGTGCCCGTGCCAAGAACCCGAATTCTTCAGCGACCGGTGCCGGCCAATTCATCACCAAGACCTGGATCCGTATGATGAATACATACCGCCCTGAACTTGCACGCACGCTCTCGACCGCCGACCTGCTTGCCCTGCGTTACGACGCCACGATCTCGCGCGAGATGGTTCGCAATCTGGCGCGAGAGGGCGAAGCCTATCTTCGGGCGCGCGGCCACCAGATCACAGCCGGCCGGCTCTATCTGTGCCATTTCCTCGGCATGGAAGGGGCGCATCAGGTGCTGTCGGCGTCGGGTTCGGCGCAACTGAGCGCCGTGCTCGGATCAGCCGTCATTCAGGCCAATCCCTTTCTCACCGGCAAGACCGCCAGCTATGTCGTGGACTGGGCCGAAAGGAAGATGGGTCGAAAGCTCAGCCCAGCAACGACCGCGAGCCAGCAGACGACGACCACCACTGAAATCCGGCAGACATCGCCCGAGTTCGCAAAGTACAAACACGTGATCATGGCGATGCTGAGCTCCGTGCAGAACGCGCTTTGAGCCATCGCAGGCGTTCGTAAGAAAGGGTTCAAACGACTGCCCTGCTCGCGGCAAAGCCGTTGTGGCTCGAAACTGCCGCACAGTTTTCGGCGGCGTGCGCTACTCGGTCTTTATGCGCATTTCCACACGGCGATTGACAGCATCGTATGGGTTGGGGCTGCGCGGATGCGCTTCGCCCAGGCCGATCGGATTAATCCGAGCCGCCTCAATGCCGCTTGATGTCAGGAAGGACGTCACAGATTGCGCTCGTCGCTGTGAGAGCCGCTCATTGTAGTTCGCCGGACCGGAAGCGTCAGTGTAGCCTTCGACGACGAAATGGAAACTGCTAAGCCGGTTGTCCTTCAGGGCCTTGGCAAACTCCGCGAGCTCGGCGCGCGCGGTTGCGTCGAGTTCGGCCGAATCGAGTCCGAAATTGATCAGCATGTCGAGACTGGATTTGCCGGCGGGTCCCTCGTTTGGCTTACTCTTGCTCTTGCACTGCTCCTCGGTGCCGACACAAATTCCGCGCGACTTGCCAAGATCGGCCGCGCCGGCAAAAAACTTGACGATGTCTTCTGATTTCTGGACAGGGTCGGCGCAAACATGCGTTGAGAAAACCATGACCGCCAACACCAAAGGTGAACTGGCCCACCGCATAGCGGTTACTCCTGTTGAGCATCCGATATTATCAAGCGTGAACATACCAAATTCCGAAGCAATTGTCTGCGGGAAGCACCGAGCCGCGACTGTATCGCCGTTATCACTCCGCTGCGAGTAGAGACTTGACCAGCGCCGCGCTGCGGGCTTGAGTGCTGACAGGCTCTCGATGAAAGCGTGGCGTCATGGCCAACGGGCTCCGATTCAAAACGGCACGAGATCTTTTCCTAGCTTGTCCCGCCGCTGCCCGAGACATGCGAACCCTTCCAACCGAACAGCATTCGATCGAGTTTTGCCGCGATCTCCTTGCAGGGCGCGTTCCCGAAGAGGCAATCACCTTTTGTGCCTACCTGCTGCCGGATCGGGCTGCGGTCTGGTGGGCTCATGAATGCCTTGGGCATTTGAGCGAGCTGCTCGATGAAACCGATCAACAACTGCTCGCACTCGTCAGCAACTGGGTCAGCGAACCGGGCAGCGCCCACCATCGTGCCGCGCTGGGCCAGGCAGCGGCAGTGCCCCCTACAACCCCGGGCGCCTGGATTGCCTTGGCTGCCGGATGGCGTGACAATGGCCTTGGTGCTTGCCGATCCGTCGGCCGCACAGCAGTACCACCCGCCTCACCGCCGTTTCCTGCCGCCCATGCCGTCAATGCCGGAGTTCTGGCAGGGCTGGCGCGTGTTGCACTCGCGGACCGTTTTGCCATTCTATCTGCCTTTGTCGAAATGGGTCTACAGATGGCCGACCCCTCAGTGCCCTAAGGTCATCTTGCCCGGAACTTAGGAGAGATCAACAAACGATTTCCTGTGGAATGGGAGGTCGGAAATATTCCGTGTTTCTTTAAGCGGGTGATCGGATAACTGGCTCGCGCGATGACGACCTTGTGCCCCCTAGGCTCCACAAAGGCCTGTGGGCACAGCGTTGTTATGTACCCTGGCGACGTCCTCGATCAGTTCGGTTAAGGTGCGGACCCGTAAGTCGGACCTATCCCCTATGTTTCCCACATCTTTGGTCACCATCCCCGGCGAAGACATGGACACCGCCCCGCTCACCTTAATGTTGACGGTAAAGGTTCTTCTAGGCGCCTTCTCCAATTCTCGCTTCCTGTAGATCTGGAAACGAATCGACGGGGTTAAAGCTTTGACCTGCCGGCGTGGCGCGGTGTCTATGTCGACAGCCACCTCGCCTGCCACGTCAGCCTTGGCCGCCTCCAGCGATGCAATCACGACGTCGTTTAGCCAAGCCTTTGCTTGCTCGCTGAAGTCCGCCATGGGGGCATCCCGTTTTCCCACCTCCGCGCCGCCGACGGGCTCCTCCTGCTGACGGCGAGCTTTCTTCCCGCGCTCAAGGGCTTCTTTAAACTTTGCCATCCCTGTTGCTCCGATTTGTCATCAGACCACCCCCGTCAGATCGGCTATGGCGCCCTCCCATTTCACTAGAACGCGCACAGTCGGGGTACGTTGCGTTGGGGAGCCTTTGGGTTCGCCACTGTCCTCATCTGGCACGCTCAGAAACCTGACAACGGAATGGTGATTCTTGCCGGCGGCGCGCCGTAAACGGTGTGATTAAGGGCGTTTACGTTGAAGATTGCGATGCTGGTCATTCGCCACCTCAGGCCGATCCGTCGATTTACAGAGCGCCGCTGCCGGCAGGCTCCCCAGCTTCGAACCACAGTCGGTAGCTCTCCCGCATGGCTCGAGCACCAGCCTTCGAGGGGCCAACAATGGCGAGACGTTCCAGTTGCGCGAGCGGGTGTCGCGCGGCCATTTTCGGTCGCAGACGCTCGAGCGTAGCCCGCGGTTCAACATCCGCCACATAGAAATAAGCCTCCTTAGAGGCTGTTTCGAAATTCGCTCTGGCGAGTCATATGGTGGTGGTTTCGAGAACCGGAGCAGCGGACATTTGGGTCCGTGAGAACCGGAAGCGCAGATTGGTCCCATGGCCCGTTTGACCACGAATTTTCAAACCGAAGGCCCAGATCTTACTTGCAGCCGCCTTGCGCCCACTTGGCTAGCGCCACCTTGAAGCGCGTCCCGAGGGGATGTTGCAGACGCAGCACGGACACATCGTTGGCGGCGAAATTCTTCGCCTGTTCGCACAGCCGAACCTCATCCCACTCGTGGCAGCCATTGCAGTGCTTGCCCTGCCACACCGCTTTATCGAGCCCTTCCACGGGAGCAAAGAGAGGCTTGCCCATGATCAGCTCGGCGATACTCTTGCCGTCGATCTTTGGATCTCCAAAATCGACAGGTCGGTCGAAAAAGATCGGATCGTCCGAAGCCAGTTTCGGAATTTTCTGCCGCAGGACATTAAGCGCAAGCTGTGCCTCATCGTCGCCTGACGAATTTGCGGTAGCGTTGCGCCCATCCGAACCGTCTTCCGCATGTTGCGGAGCGGTCGCTTCGCCGACGATCAGCGGCGCGTTGAGATCGACCCTGTGCAAAACGACCTCGGTGGTCAGCGAGACATTGATCCACGGGCGCTGCTTGCCGGCCGTTGCTTTGAAGACATCGGCGGTGACCATGTTCATCGCGTCGGTGATGGAGACGTTCGAAGCCCCGATATGGGCAAGCAACGCGGACGTGAACGGCGAATGCTCGCTCGATCCGTCATAGGCAACCTGATTGGGACTGGTGGAAAAGGCGACCAGTGTACCCGCACCGCCATTCTCGATCGGGATTTCGGCAAGCCCGCTTCTCGCTCCCTTGACGCCTGCGGCCTTTGCCAAGACTTCAGCCAGGGGATTGTCGCGACAGGCGTCGAGGAAAATCAGTCTTATGCTGGTCTCGCGCGACATTTGCCGCAAAACGAACTCGACAGGCACCGCCTCGAAATCCAGCGAAGTCTCGTCTTCCAATGCTGCATCAACCGGAAGGAGATAGTTGCTGCCCGAAACCTGCAAACCATGGCCGGCGTAAAAGAAAAGCGCAATGTCGGCGCCGCGAACCTGCTTTGCGAACTGCGCAATCGTCGTCTGGGTCTGCAATTTGGTCAGATCGAAACCGGAGACGACTTCAAAGTCCAACTTCGAAAGGCGGTTGGCAACAGCCTGCGCGTCCCGGACCGGGTTGGTCAGCGCCGGCGCATGCTGGTACTGGGAGTTGCCAAGGACCAGAGCAACACGGCGTTCCGCATTGGCCGCCGTCAATGTCAATAATAGCGAGAGCGTCGCCAGCCCGATCGCGCGCGGGGCACTGCCAAAACAGGCAATCAGATGGAAGCCCCACCGGAACAAGAGGTCCTTCCTCAGTTGACGAGTTTGGTGGCGGAAAACTCGATCCGCCGATTGAGCGCCTTGTTCTTCGGCGTATCGTTAGCCGCGACAGGCCGCTCCTCGCCATACCCGGTTGCCGTGATCTGCGTTCGTGCAATACCCGCGGCGACGATGGCATCGGCAACGGCCTGGGCTCTGCGCTCCGACAGCAGCTTGTTGGAGGCAGGCGAACCATCGGAATCGGTATAGCCAGAAACTTCTACCTTCAGGCCTGGGCACTTGCCGACCACGCCAACCACCTCCGCCAACAGCGGGCGGCTTTGGTTGTCGAGCCGCGCGCTCGCCGACCGAAAGTAGATGGCCCCAGTGCGGGAGAGCACCGCGAACCGGTTAAGGCACTCTTCTTCGCTGAAATTCGCTTTCGCGGCATCGGTGGCGACGGGCCCGACGTCGGCAGTACTTGCCGCGACTGTCTGCACGGCCGCGGGCTTACTGTCGCCAGCGTTGAACACAAAATCGAACGATACCGAAGCGGTCGGAACAATGTTGGTCACATTGGCGGCTTGCTGCAGCTTGTCGACATTCGGCAGCAGTCCGAAGTCCTCGACATGCACGGCAACAGGCGCCTCCGAAGCGACGGAGACCATGCTGTCGCTGATCATGGTTACGACGACATTGGCCTCAAGATCCTTGTCGACGCCGTGCAGGTTGAGGCGAAATGGCAGCACTGCCTTCACCCTTCGCTTGGTCGCCAGGTCTGCAAATGCGGCAGGGTCCACTTTTGCTGTCAGTTCGGCGGACGGATATTTGAATGTCTCAAAGAAAAGGAACCGCATGCGGACATTGCGAAGGTCGACACCAGTGTCGACGGAGTTAAGGTCAAAAGTGATCTTGGCCTCACCCGTCGAAGAAAGAGTGCCGGCTATGTTCCTGATCTTGTTGGTTTCGACGATCGTATTCTTCTTGACCGACTGGTAGGTGAGCACGGAGGCGGTCGGGTCGAGTGTCCAGTTCGTCTGTGCATTGGCGCTTTCCAGCCCAGGTAACAGCAGCACCGATACGGCAACGATCAGGCCAAGGGTGTTTAGGGCGAAGCAGCTTCTCGAGCCCGTTTTCCACCAGTCTCCGACGACTTCGAACATTGGACCCCCCACAGGACAACAGCCTTCCGCGTTGCAACCGCGAACTGTGCCGTGCCAAGGAGCATAGAACAATTGTCGAGGCTTGGCGAGCATCGGCGAATCGACCGCAAGGTGTAAATTCCGCTCAGGTCCCCGGGCTGCGGAAGTCCGGCAAAATGGTGATGGACGAACACTTGCTACCCAGCAGTCTTGTTGGCGGATATTGGAGCTGACTGAAGAACCCGCTATAGCACCTGCCCCGTCTTTGAAGGCCGGTCACGGTGGACCAGCCCAAGTGAGGGAAAAGCCCGCCTGCTCCATCCTGCTTCTGCCGCGGACACCTACTCCCCAGCCCGTCGTCGACGCTATTCTGTCAGTCTCCATCTCCATTCCGCGCTGAAGATGGCTTCCCTTGGCAGGTCATCAAAGCACTATCCCAATGGCTGAACTGTCCGGCGAATTGGGAGCTCCACGTTTGTAACCAAATGGCGTGCTCCGCGTTCTCTTCAACGGCGTTCGACTATGCGCTCGCGATGCAGCCGTGTGATTTCAGGGTTTCTGGATGGTCAACCGGGACAGGAGCCGGCATGAAGGAAGCTTCGACTGCCTGATCGTAGGTGGCGGGCCAGCGGGCCTAGCAGCTGCGACTTATCTTGGAAGATTCCGAAGGCGAGTAATTGTCGTCGACGCAGGTGAAAGCCGTGCAAAGCGGATTTCCTTGACGCGCAACTGCCCAGGCTTCCCGGACGGTATCACCGGCGCTGACCTACTTGACCGCCTCGAACTGCAGGCTGCTCGATACTGCGCGAGCTTGGTCCAAGACAGGATCGTATCCATTCGCAAAACGAAGGCTGGGTTTTTGGCGGGCGCTTCATCTCCCATTCGTGCCCGCTCGGTGCTCATTGCTACCGGCGTTGTTGATATCCTGCCAGATTTTCCTGGCGTTACCGACATGATCCAAGCTGGCGTCTTGCGATTGTGCCCTATCTGCGACGGCTATGAAGCCATCGACAAACGGGTGGCCGTCATCGGACCGATCGAACACGCAATGAAAAAGGCGTTGTTCATGCGCACCTTCACACGGGATCTCACTTTGCTGATTACCGATCCATCCGAGCCCTCCCCCGACAAGCGTACCAAGCTCAAGAGGGCCGGTATCGAGATCGGCGTATGCAGACCCAATGCCGTTTGCGCCACGCGCCGGGAGGCGGTCGTGGAACTCATCGACGGCGGAACGCTGTCGTTTGACACCATCTACCCTGCGATGGGCTCGACCATCCGCTCGAGGCTCGCGGTCGACCTTGGTGCATGCTGTGACAAAGCGGGCAATCTCGTCGTAGATTCGCGCCAGCGCACCGCAGTCACCGGCCTTTATGCAGCCGGAGATGTGGTCAATGAGATCAATCAGCTTGCCGTAGCATTCGGTCACGCAGCGGTCGCTGCAACCGACATGCACAACTATCTTGCAAATGGCGACGGCGAATATTGGTCCAGGCCGAACACGGCCCACGGTGACACCAAGCGCACGGTGCCAGGCGCCGACGCCGAAAACAAAGCATGAGGAACGAAGAGGCACGGCGACCGTTCGTGATCATTGAGTTTCATCATGTATCTTTTTCAAATCCTGCTACCTCGCGCGGACAATTCCGGCAGACCGTTCCCCAAACAGGAATTCGACCGGCTCAAAGAAGAACTGGCCCAGCAGTTCGCCGGCGTCACAGCCTTTTTGCAGGCACCTGCGGAAGGGTTGTGGCGGCAAGGCGGCGAGTGCAGCTATGATGAGATCGTCATCTTCGAGGTGATGACGGAGGAGATTGATCTGCAAGCCTGGCGAACACGCCGTGCTGACCTTGAGCGACGCTTTCGTCAGGACGAGGTGATCATCCGTTACTCATCGATGGGCGTCGTGTAAGATGCGTAGAGGTTCGGTTCCAGCGGCGGGCAGGTTCGACGCAGGTTGACCAGAGTGGCAAAGGCGCGGCGCTCGAAGTCCGTTACACGATGCACATCAGCTCGCGGCGATCAGCAACTCTTTTTAAGTTCGGGTCTGTGACGGAATCTCTGTAGTAAGGCTCACGTCGTCCGGGCGCTGCTGCGAGCAAAGGCCGAGAGAACCATCAAGGCTCTCTGGGACGCGGTCGGCGCGGTCGTCGACCTCTTCACCCCAGCCGAATGTGCCAACTACTTCAAAGCCGCAGGATATGAACCGGATTAACAGGACGTGCTCTGGGTTTGTGCCAACGCGTACTTCAACGGCTCTGCACCGACGACACGTCGACCCCTCGCCCTTGGATGGCGACGTCTCGCATCTCGCATTTTGAGGGGCAAAAGCACGAGGGCGAGCTCCTCGAAGCTAGACCCCGAAACGGACAGCCCGGCAGCACCACGGTGGAACGTTTCAGAGCCGCCGTGATTCCGATTTATGGCCTGCCCACGGAGATCATCGTGCCCATGGTTCGTAAACCGCGCCATGGAGCCTGTCGGCGATTTGTTCGCTTCAGAATTCGGCGACCCGCCAACGGGCGTTATTTTGAGTTTAGCTTTGCCCCGAGAAGGCCTGTTCAGTCTCAATTGCATCGTGTAGCGGGACTTAAAATCGCGAAGCTGCGCGTTCATGCAACCTCCGCTTTCTCTTCGCGTTTAGCCCCGTTCAATCCTGGCGAGCGAGAAAATGCCGGCGTTCATTCCGATTACAATTTACCTGAATTGCAGGCCAATGGTGGTTGCATCAATATCCGACGCTGCGAAAGCACTTGAACAACCATGGCCATACGTGGCCAAGCCGCGGCGGCTCGAAGCCGTCCGAATGATCAGGGAATGCTTGGCCGGTCATTGCAACCAACAAGCTGCGATCGATGCCTTCAAGGCGGCCGCAATCGAACAGGGACTTTTTACGCAAAGGCCTTCGAGCGTAGGCCTAACGAAATTAGATGCGGTTGTTAGAGACGTGGTGTGAGCTCATACCGCTCTCCGCATCTGGACCGCAGGCAGGCTTCGCCGACATCACTATGCCGACGCCTCCCACGGCGTCGACGTTCCCTGGAGAATGCGGCAGCGCTCGACGGCGGTGTTCTTCCAAATAATGCGGGTCAAAGCCGGGAGACCTGCCCATAGCTTGGAATTGCTTCCGCCAGCTCTGCGAAAAGATGCACTCCCACGGAATACGATGGGCCGCAATGATTCCGACCGGGGCACAAACAGTCCTCGAGCTGCCCCCCTAACTGCAAGTCCGGCGAGCCCGCTCGCGTCCATCCCGGTTTGCAACGGCCAGACTTCTTGCCGACTACCACAGTGCGCATACGTTAGATCAGCCATTCTCCGCTTATAAGCTTACTGCTGCTGCGCATCTCGTTGCGCTTGGCAGCCGCCGGCGGGACTTGAGCGACCGCTTCGTGCAGGACTCAGCTTGCCATGATGGCTTTTGAGTAGCGCTCAGGCGTCAGAAACTCCCCCGTGCTTGGTTTCTTGATCAGCCGCCGCCGCTTCCATTTCGAGCCGCGCCAAATGGGCCTTAATTTCCTCAGGCTCGGCGTGCTCCAGCCCGACGACATTGTTCCTCGTTTCCTTCAATGCAACGATAATTTCATCGAGCTTGGCATGGATGGCAGCAGTGTCGCGATAACCCTGGATCAGAACAACGCCGGTAATCACAATCGCAGCTACTGAAAGCGCATAGGTGATTACGCTTGTTAGGCCGAAAGGGACCATCGCAGTGCAGGCTATCATGGCCACGATGATCAGATAAAAGCCTGGCGGCCGGGACAGAAAATCAGCAATTACAAAGAGAAATCGGTTCATGTGAATCCCCAACCAAATGATGAAATCCGATTCGGGCTCGTTTTTGGGTGCTCGTCAATGCGGTCCGAAATGCGGACGGCTCTCGCCATGAGCCAGCGGAATAAGGAGCCCGGACTGTGCATGAAAGGTTGCTGTGCAGTCTCCTTACTTTTCCCTCATGCGGGAATGTGGCGTCCCATCATCCTCTCCGGATAGGACGTGAGGGTTGGCTTACTTAGTCACCTGCTTTCGCTGTCGCCAGCGGTGCCATAAGATGCGCAAGCTGGCATCGCAAGCCGCCGCTGGCGGTGCGCCGTTGCCGCCGCGATACCATCGGCTCTTCTGGTTGTGGTTCGC
>NZ_JAMYMK010000025.1:0-58818 GCF_040318565.1 Mesorhizobium sp. M1142 | reverse complement strand
ACAAGGGGGCGGAGCTCACAAAGACGAGCGAAATCCCTGCGATCCCGCCCCATCCAAACATCCCCGGTTACTGCGCAACAGGCCCGTATAGCCTGACGATACGGGTGCCCGACATCCAACGCCTTCACACCCTCTCTCGCAACACATTCGTAAGGCCGCCGGACATATGGCCGATATCGCCACCCTGGAAACCCGCGAAAGGGTTCTTGCGGGCCTCCTGTTCAACGGCGCTGCCGTCTGCTGTTTCGATGCACGACGCCTCGATCAAGCTGACACTATGGTGTCAGGACGGGGCAGCGTAAGCTGGTAAAATGACGGAATCGCTGGACATGTCAGGCACAGTGGAAAGCGCCCGCGAACGTACCCTCGGCATCATCCTGGTCTCGGCATCGGCGGCCGTCTTCGGCCTCACCGGCGTGCTGACCAAATCGATCCATGCCGACCCGCTGACCATCACCTGCTGGCGCGGCTTCGTCGGCTCGATCCTGATCAGCCTTTATGTGCTATGGCGTCGCCAGCGCTCCGGCGGTCGCGACAGCCTGCGGCTCGGCTGGCGCGGCTGGCTGCTGGCGATCGAGGGCGCGCTCGCCAGCATCGCCTTCATCTCGGCGTTCAAGTTCACCTTTGTCGCCAATGTCGCGATCATCTATGCCACGGCCCCTTTCGTCACCGCGCTGCTTGCCTTCATGCTGGTCCGCGAGCCGTTCCGGCTGCAGACGCTTGCCGCCGCCGCCGTGTCACTGTGCGGTGTGGCGATCATGGTCTGGTCCGGCTTCGGCACCGGCCATCTGTTCGGCGACGGGTTGGCGCTGCTGATGACGATCGGCAGCGCGCTCTACATGATCATGGTGCGGGCCTTCCGCGATACGCCGGTGGTGTGGGCGGGTGCCATGTCGGCGTTCCTCCTGTTCGTGCTCGGCTGGCTCATCACCGATCCGCTGGCCGTCTCGGCCAGGGACGCTGTGCTTCTAGCCACCTTCGGCGCCTCGTTCGCGCTGGCCTCGATCCTGTGGACGGAGGGCACCCGGCTTATTCCGGCGGCCGAGTCAGGATTGCTGGGCTCGGCCGAAGTGCCATTCGCGATCCTGTTTGCCTTCCTGTTCCTCGCGGAGATCCCGCCGGCAGCCAGCATGCTCGGCGGGGCCATCGTGCTTTGCGCGGTGTTCGCTCACGCCGGCCGAGACTGGCTGATGGCCAAGCAGCGCGCAGCGGATGCATGACCAATCCTCGCCGCGTCCGAGGGCGAGTTGGCGGTCCGATCACGAGAAGTCCGTTCCTCAAAATAAATTTGAAAAGTCATGGAACCATCATAGGGCTCAGTCATTATGGCTGCGACGGGCCACCCCAAGTCCCCCCAAACCCCTCGGCCCGTCCTACTCAGAGCCGACCGCAAGGTCGGCTTTTTCTTTGCTGGCTCAGTTGGCCAAGGCCAGGTTGCCGCTGAACAACGCGGCCAGATCCTGCGCTGGTCGATCGGCATCCTCACGCAAGCGGATGGCGAATTCGGCGACCGGCACTGGCGGCAGATCAAGATCGCGCGGCGCCTCGACGATGCCGGAATGAGCGAAGCGCGCAGTCCTCAACGTCAAGGCGATGCCGGCGTGCACTGCCGTGCGCAGGCCGGCAAGGCTGGCACTGCCGGCAGCAATACGGTAGCGACGGCCGGCCGCATCGAGTGTACTGGTCGCCGCTTCGCGAAACCCGCAATGAGGATCGAGCAGTGCCAAGGACAGTTCGTCATGGCGGGTGGCCAGCCCATTCTGTGAGCAAAGCCAGATCATCGGTTCCTTGAGCACGCCGATTTCGTCGCGTGTCGGCACCTGCCGCATGGCAATGGCCAGATCAAGGGCGCCGGCCTGCAAAGCCTGCGCCAGTTCGGCGGAACGGCCGACGCGCAATTCGATCCTGACGCGAGGATGGCTGACAGCGAAAGCCCTGAGAAGCTGCGGCAAGCCGCTGTCGGCGAAGTCCTGCGTGGTGCCGATGGCGACGCGCCCGTCGGCACGCGCCCCTTTGAGGGCCAGCCACGCCTCGCGGTGCGCGGCAAGGATGCGACGCGCGTGGCCGACAAGATCCTCGCCTGCCGGCGTCAGACCGCGTCCTCGCCCCTGCGGTACCAGCAGCGCTTCGCCGACAACATCCTCGAGCCGCTGCATCTGCGCGGTCACTGCGGACGGCGAGCGGCCGACGATCGACGCAGCCCGCGCCAGGGAACCGCCATCGACGAAAGCGAGGAAAGTCTTGAGGAGGTCGGGATCGAACACCTGCATAATTCGATATTATCAAAGTGTTTATCAAAAACAATTCGATTTTTTTGATTTAATAATGATGGCACGATTTTTTGGACGGCGAGAAACGCCGCTTGAAGCCGAGGAGAAGAAACATGCCGATCATCAATGTCAGCGTTACCGGCAAACCCGATGCCGGTTTGTCAGCCGCCATTGCCAAGGAGGTAACCGAACTGACGGCCATGCATCTGCGCAAAGACGCAACGATTACAGCTGTTGCCATTTCCTATCACGACCCCGAGCACTGGTTCGCCGGCGGCAAGTCGCTGGCCGAGCATGGCGCCAACACGGCTTGGCTCGACATCAAGGTTGTCGACGGCACCAACACCAAGCTCGAGCTGGAGGCGTATCTGCAGGCAATTTTTGCCGCATTCGGCCGGCTTCTGGGCAAGGTGCATGAGGAAAGCTACGCCCTCGTGCATGAAGTACCTGCGGCGGCCTATGGCTTTGGCGGCAAAACGCAGGAATTCCGCTTCATCAGCGGAAGGATGAAAGCGGCGTAGCTGCGATAGGCAGCCGAATCCAGTGATGACAGGAGAAAAGGAAAATGGAGCCGCATTGACGTTGATCCAACTTCGGCTAGGTTCTCACCCGAAGCGGCCACTGAAGAGCCGTGACGTGAGATTGTTGGGAGATGCGGCGATGATCCTGACACTGGCGCTGCTTGCGGGTCTTGTCGCGGAGTGGCTGCTGATCGGCGTGGTGGAGACGTTCCGCCTCGGCCTGCGTTTGAGCCAGGCGCTGCTCTACGTGCCGTTCAAGCTCGCCTACCGGATCAGCGACGAGCGCATCAAGATTGCCCGCAAGTCGGCGGCCCCGGTCATCTACGTCGTTTGGCATCAGTCACGCATCGAGCCGGCGCTGATGCTGTCGCTGCTGCCGGAGGACACGCTGCACATCCTCGACCAGGCTTCGGCCAGGTCGCCGTGGCTGGAGCCGTGGCGTGAGCTCGGCCGCACCATCGCCTTCAACGCCGAGCATGTCTTCGTCAGCCGCAGATTGGTGCGGGTGCTGAAGGGCAAGGGCCGGCTCGCCGTTTACCTGCCGGATGCGGTCGAGCCCGACGTCAAGTCGTTTCGGTTGTTTCGCGCCATCACCCGTATCGCCATGCAGGCCGACGCGCGCATCGTGCCGATCTTCGTTGCCGGCGCACGCAGCCTGCCGGCTTCACTGACGCCAGCGGACAAGGCGCCCCGCCACTGGTTTCCGCAGCTGTCGATCAGCGTGCTGGAGCCGATGACCATTGCCGAGTTGGTGGCGCGGAATCCTGATCAGGCCTCCAACACAAATGCGTTGTTCGATCGCTTCGCTGAGGCCAGGCTTTTCGGCAACGATCTCGATCGCGGCCTGTTTCTTGCCATGCGCGATGCCGCCGACCGGGTTGGCGCTTCCCATCCAATTGTCGAGGACGTCATTGGTGGCGCGCTGAGCTACCGGAAAATGTTCATCGGCGCCAGGGTTTTGGGCCACCGCTTCGAGGCAATAACAGCGCCGGGCGAAGCGGTTGGGCTGCTCCTGCCCAACGCTAATGGCGTCGTGCTGTCGTTCGTCGGACTTTTGTCGGCTGCGCGGGTGGCAGCAATGATCAACTATACCGCCGGCCCGGCCAGCGTCACCGCCGCCGTCCGCACGGCGATGATCCGCACCGTGGTCTCCTCACGCGCGTTTGTCGAAAAGGCCAACCTCGCCGACATCGTCGAGGCGGTGGAAAAGGGCGGGGCGAAACTGTTGTGGCTGGAGGATGTCCGCGCAAGCGTGACCGTGCTGGACAAGGCCGCAGCCGCCTTGCTGTGGCGCTGGCCGCTGCAGCGCCAGGATGCGGCCAAGCCGGCGGTGATCCTGTTCACCTCCGGCTCGGAAGGCACGCCCAAGGCAGTGGTGCTGTCGCACCGGAACCTTCTTGCCAATGCGATGCAGGCGGAAGCCCGCATCACCATCTCGCCTGCCGACATCCTGCTAAACGTGCTGCCGGTGTTCCACTCGTTCGGGTTGACCGGCGGCACCATCCTGCCGCTGGTCACCGGAGTAAAGCTGTTCCTCTACCCGTCACCGCTCCACTACAAACTTATTCCGGAGGTGGCGCGCAAGGTCCGGCCAACGGTGATGTTCGGCACCGACACGTTCCTCGCCAACTATGCCCGCACCGCCAAGGACGGCGATTTTTCCAGCCTGCGCTTCGTCGTCGCCGGTGCCGAGGCGGTGAAGCCGGAGACGCGCCGGGTGTACCGCGAGCGCTTCCAGGCCGAGATCATCGAAGGTTTTGGCTTGACCGAGGCCGCACCGGTGGTTGCCGTCAACACCGCCATCCACGGCCGCGACGGAACGGTCGGGCGGCTGCTGCCGGCCATGCGCATGAAACTCGAACCGGTCGAAGGCATCAGCGACGCCGGCCGGCTGTGGCTCGACGGGCCGAACCTGATGATGGGCTACATGACCGCCGATAGGCCGGGCGAGCTGCAGCCGCTCGAAGGCTGGCACGACACCGGCGATATCGTTTCGGTCGATCGCGAAGGCTTCATCACCATTCGCGGCCGCGCCAAGCGCTTCGCCAAGATAGCCGGCGAGATGGTATCGCTTGGTGCGGTCGAGATGCTGGTGCAGTCGCTGTGGCCGGAAGAACATCACGCCGTGGTGGCAGTGCCGGACAAGCGGCGCGGCGAGCGCCTCGTTCTGGTCACCACCGCCGACAATGCGGATCCCGACGAATTGCGCGAATTCGGCAAAAAAGCCGGGGCGGCCGAACTGATGGTGCCGAACGACATCGTCAAGGTCGAAGAGATCCCGGTGCTGGGCTCCGGCAAGACCGACTATGTCTCGACTAGAAAGCTGGCGCTCGAGAGGCTGGGACTGAGCGCAGCCGCCTGAGGTTTGCTGTCGAAACTCCAAAGCGCGTCGCGTTTGACCGGCCTTGTGCGACGCGCTTAGATTCTTGCTTTTGTATGCCGTTATCGCAAAACCGCTGCACATTTTTGCGCGACATCCATTAGAAGACCACTACCGACAACAGCAGAATGATGCCGACGGCCATCATCAGCAGGCCCGGCCAGTTCTGCGACAGGCCGAGAAAACGGAGCCCGCGTCGTCGCGGCTCCAGAGTCGGACCTGGTGTTGCGAGATTGGGCGTCGGACTATCCGGCGCGGCGGAGACAGCGGCCGGCTCACTAAGCCGCCCGCGCATGATGGCCGCAACCGCCATATAGACGAGGCCGGCGACAGTCAGTAACGCGCCGATGAGGATGACAGCCATTTCTCCTCGTTTCCGATGGTTTGCGCCCGATGCGGCAGCTTGCGCGACGTTGACGATGTATCACGACCCGCCGCTCAAACGGACCTACCAACACAAACGATCTGGCCGCCCAGCAAGTTCCGAAAACGGGTTTTTGAGCTGCGTTCCACAGCGCCGCGTGCTCTGCGAGCCGCTCCCAAGTCAAAATCCGTCAGCCAATGTCCGACGACGGCACCTTCTCGCCTTCGCGCTTGGCGCGTCTCGAATAGGCGCGCACGCTGAACGGCAAGAAGACCAGGTAGCCGGCAACCGAGGCCGTCAGCGTATACCAGGGATAGGTCATCAAAAGCAGGACGTAGAGAACGACTGCGAGAATGATCGGCAGCACCCTGTCGCCCGGTATCCTGACGCTCTTGCCGGAATAGACGGGCAATCTGCTGACCAGCAGGAACGCCACCAATATTGTAAAGCCGGTGGCAATGAAGGCCGCCAGGCGGCTGGGTTCAAGCCCAAGCCTGAGGAAGAACAGATAGAGCGGCAGCATCACCAACACCGCACCCGCCGGCGCCGGCACGCCGACGAAATATTCGGTCTGCCACTGCGGACGGTCGAGCTCTTCGTCGAGCACGTTGAAACGGGCAAGCCTCATCCCACAGGCGATGGTGAACAGCAGTGCGGCGATCCAGCCCGGCGAACCTGCCCTATCGAGCAGAAAGGCATAGAGCACCAGCGCCGGTGCCACGCCGAAATTGACGATATCGGCCAGCGAATCCATCTGGGCGCCGAATTTGGAAGTCGCCTTCAGCATTCGCGCCAGACGGCCGTCGATACCATCAAGGAAGGCGGCGAGCAGCACCATCACCACCGCTGGCTCGAAGCGGCCTTCGAAGCCGAAGCGAATACCGGACAGGCCAGCGCAGATGGCAAGCACCGTGACCAGATTGGGCAGCACCATGCGCATCGGGATTTCGCGAATGCGCGGGCCACCGCCGCCATGCGCCTCGAATTTCTTGAACGGCGGCGCCACCGGTCAGGAGACCCGCACGAGCGGCGTTGCAGCAACGCCGCCGAATTCCGCCAGCACCGTCTCACCGCCAACCGCGGTCTGGCCGACGGCGACACGCGGCGTCGCGGTCGAGGGCAGGAATACATCGACGCGCGAGCCAAAGCGGATCAGCCCGAAGCGCTCGCCGGTGCCGATGGCGCCGCCGGGCTCGGCCCAGCAGACGATGCGCCGCGCCACCAGGCCGGCAATCTGCACCGCGGCGACCGTTCCATTGGGGCTTTCGATGACCAGCCCGTTGCGCTCGTTCTCGGTGCTTGCCTTGTCGAGTTCGGCGTTGAGGAATTTTCCTGGCCGATGCTCGATCCTGGAAATGCGGCCACGCACCGGAGAGCGGTTAACGTGGCAGGAAAAGACGTTCATGAATACCGAGATGCGGGTCATTTCGCCGCCGCCGAGGCCAAGCTCGCGCGGCGGCACGGCCGGGCCAACCGCCGAGACGATGCCGTCGGCCGGGCTGACAACCAGCCGCTCGTCGATCGGCGTGACACGCTCGGGATCGCGGAAGAAATAGGCGCACCAGGCTGTCAGGATGAGACCGATCCAGAACAGGGTCGAGGAGAAATAGCCAAGAAAGAGCGTCGCCGCGCCGAACGCAGCGATAAAGGGATAACCCTCGCGATGGATCGGAACGAACGCATTCTTGATCGTGTCAACGAGGCTCATGGGATCAGGACAACCTTGGTTCCAAGTCCGGCCTCAATAGCGGAAACACCCCGCGGTCGCAACGCGACAATGGGGGCGGTTGAGGGTTTGGCGGTCGCGCCGCCGTCTCTCAGAACGACCAAGCGAAATCCACTCAGGCACCCGCTGCCGCCGCTTGGTCGAAATACTCGTCGAGCTCGCGCCGATCGGCCTCCGCCAGGCTCTCTTCGTGGCTGCCGCGCAGCTCGGCGCCGTTCGGGGTCGACTGGAGGAAGAATACGTGCCCGTCGGCCATAACCACCCAGTTCACAACCGTGTCGCCTTCCCTGGCCACGACCGAGTTCGCCGAGACAATTGCTTCGGTCGGATCGAACCCGGCCCTGCGTAGCAAGAGGTCGACAGCGACCGGCGCATGATAGGCTGCGGCCAATTCGAGCACCGTTTCTATTGCCTGCTCTTCAACACGGGCAAGTCTCTTGCCGACGCGCGGGGCGCCGGCAGCGAATGGATTCTCGCCCGGACGCGCGACGTACGAATCCTTCGGGGCGATATATTCATAGACGGCCGCATGCGTGGGCGTGGCGACGGCTAGACGCGGCTCCTTGGCATTGGTGCGCAGCTGAAAAGCCAACAGTTTTTCGCCCTCGACGTCCAGCACCCTTGCCATGCCGAGCGCCAGCTTGACCTCGGGCCTAGGCGCCTCGGCGCATGCAAGGCCGACGCCGACATCACGCCAGCCCGTCATTTGATTGACCAGCTTGCCAACAGAACGATGGAGTAGCCTCGGCTGGCGCCGGGGATTGGTCACGGCCAGCTGATGAATGGCTTCTCGGTAGTCGGCATCCTCAACGATTGCGAGTTCAGGCCACGAGTTTATCCAGCGCGCCGATAGAGCGAGCATCGATGCGGCCTGATCGGCTTGGTAGAATAGACGGTCGAGAGTACTGAGCTTATCGTCAGTACCTCCTTCGAAGCCTGTCTGTTCCTCAGTCTCCTCGGGGTGCTCCGCGACCCAGGCAGCCATTTGGTCCAAAGTCGCCAGTTGTCCGTGCGCGCCCATCTCAGCGAGGGCGGTGCGTGCGTCGGCAATGACGGTGTCGAGTTCTTCGCCAGAATTATAGATGAACTGGCTATGGCCGCCATTGTTGACCTCAGCCAAATAGTCATCGGCATGACAGGCCTGCATTGCCTTGGGGCTGATTTCCGTGGAACGGTAAAGGCCTTGCGAGACCATGGCTTCGACGAATTCTCTGACGGCTACAATGAGACCGAAAGGATTGTCGGCCGCGTCTTCCACGACTGAGCGCGGCACGATCACCGAAGATGATGGCTTGCCTGGGAATGACTGTTTGGACCGAGTCGGTGAAATGGTCGCTGATCGCTGAAATTTCTTCTTAGCCCAGCGGGAAAATCTTTCAAACACGCCAAACGCCCTTCCTGCTTGCCACTACAGGATTCTGCGGGCCAACGTGATTCTTGCATTTGACTTTCTCGTCCGCAAGCACCGGCCGGTTATACTTCATTGAAGAAGGATGAGTGGAGGCGCACGGCGCATCGCGCGGTTCCGTGCGGCTACTCAGGTCAAATATAAACGACGCCGTCGCCATCCTCATTTGTCGGAACGCAGCACTCTCGCCCGTCCTTGGCAAGACAGCGCCTCTCATCGGCCTTTCGGCCTTGACGATTTGCGCAAACTCGGAGGTTCTCGGCCCATGCAGAAATCAGCAGCTAGGCAAGTGCAAGTGGTGATGAACGGCTTGGCCTTCGGCGAGTCACCGCGCTGGCACGATGGCCGGCTGTGGTTCTGCAACTGGGGTACGGGCCAGATCATCGCCGTTGACGCCCTAGGCAACAGTGAGATCGTGCTCACCGTGCCGGCCACCCTGCCCTATTCCATTGACTGGCTGCCGGACGGGCGCCTGCTTGTCGTGTCCGGCCGCGAAGGGCTGATCCTCAGGCAGGAGGTAGACAGGACATTGGTCACCCATGCCGATCTGAGACAACTATCAAAGAGCCCGTGGAACGAGATCGTCGTCGATGGACGCGGCAACATCTATGTCAATGGTGGTGGGCCTGCTCCGGGTCCCGGCCAGCATTTCGGCCCCGGCGCCATCGTGCTGGTAGCGCCTGACGGCTCGGTTCGGCAGGTGGCTGAGAACCTCGCCTTCGCCAATGGCATGGCGGTGACGCCTGACAATAAGACGCTTATCGTTGCCGAGTCCCACGCCAACCGGCTGACCGCCTTCGACATCGCTGCCGATGGCGGCCTTTCCAACCGCAGGATCTGGGCCAATCTCGGCAACGGTTTTCCCGACGGCATCTGCCTCGATGCCGAAGGTGCGGCCTGGTATGCCGATGTTCCGAACAGGCATTGCGTACGGGTGCGCGAGGGTGGCGCGATGCTCGAAAGCGTCGACGTCGACCGCGGCTGCTTTGCCTGCATGCTCGGCGGCAGCGAGGGAAAAACGCTGTTCATCGTCGCCGCCGAATGGCGCGGCTTCGAACATATGATCAGCGATGCCGGTAGCGGCCAGGTGCTCAGCGTCGACGCTACTGCGCCGCGCGCCGGCTGGCCATAGAGAGCTTACATCCCGGGAATCCGCTGATAGTTGGCAATATCGGCCTTGACGCCAAGTCGTGCAATGGTCTCCTGAGGATTGAAGCCGCTGCGCTCATGCGCAGCCTTGATGATCGGCACGACCTTGTCGACAGCGGCCTGCCCTTCCCATTCGACAATGGTCACGAGGTTGAACTCGCCCGGCCCCGAGAATTGCTCAAGCAGGAAATCCTGGACGAACCCTTGCTGCTGGCGCAGCAATTCATGCGTCATCCGGACCTTGGCAAGAATCTCCTCGCGGGCGTTGGCCGGAACGACAAACTTGTCCACCCGGAATACGCTGCCGCCGCTAACTGCCTGATTTATCCCATTCATGTCGATTGTCTCCGTTTTGAACGACGTATCTTGCTGCGATCCAAAACGGCCTACGATCTCAACTTAAGTTGAGGTCAAGCACAAATTTTCAGCTCACCTCCGAGGTGCGGCGGCGGACGACGACGCCGAACTCGTCGCTTTCGCGGGCAATGCGTAGCCGCTCCTCGGCCTCGCTTGCCTCGCGCTGGCGGTCCCACATCGATGCATAAAGGCCGCGCTTGGCCATCAAGGCGGCATGGGTGCCGCGCTCGGCGATCTGGCCGTCCTGCAGGACGATGATTTCGTCGGCGGAAATCACTGTAGACAGCCGATGGGCGATGACGAGGGTGGTGCGGCCCTGGCTGACCAGGTCGAGTGCCGCCTGGATCTCCTGCTCGGTGTGGCTGTCCAGCGCCGAAGTCGCCTCGTCGAGCATCAGGATCGGCGGAGCCTTCAAGATGGTGCGGGCAATCGCCACCCGCTGCTTCTCGCCGCCGGACAGTTTCAGCCCGCGCTCGCCCACCATTGAGCGATAGCCGTCTGGCAGCCGCTCGATGAACGGTCCGATCTGGGCCAGTTCTGCCGCCTTGCGCACATCCTCCTCGCTGGCGCCGATGCGGCCGTAGCGGATGTTGTAGGCAATGGTGTCGTTAAACAGCACCGTGTCCTGCGGCACCATGCCGATGGCGGCGCGCAAGCTCTCCTGCGTCACGTCGCGAATGTCCTGGCCGTCGATCAGAACCTTGCCGCGCTGAATGTCGTAGAAACGAAACAGGAGCCGCGAAATGGTCGACTTTCCGGCTCCGGAGGGGCCGACGATGGCCACCGTCTTGCCGGCCGGCACCTCGAAGCTGATGCCCTTCAGGATCTTGCGGTTGGGGTCGTAGGAAAAATGTACGTCGCGGAACTCGACCCTGCCGGCATCGACGACCAGTGGCTTGGCGCCCGGCCGATCGACGATCTCGCGCTTGACGTCGAGCAGATCGAACATGTTTTCGATGTCGGTCAGGCCCTGGCGAATTTCGCGGTAGATCATACCGATGAAATTCAGCGGCACCGAAAGCTGCATGAGCATGGCGTTGACGAAGACGAAATCGCCGACGCTCTGTGTGCCTGCCTTCACCTCGAGCGCCGACATCACCATGACGACGGTCATGCCGATGCCGAAGATCACGCCTTGGCCGAAGTTCAGCCAACCAAGCGAGGTCCAGGTCCTGGTCGCAGCGACCTCATAGCGCGCCGTGGAACGGTCGAAGCGCTCGGCCTCCATGGCTTCGTTGTTGAAATATTTGACTGTTTCGTAGTTGAGCAGCGAATCGATCGCCTTCGTGCTGGCTTCATTGTCGCTGTCGTTCATCTCGCGGCGGATCGAAATACGCCAATCGCTCGCCCTGACGGTGAACCAGACATAGAGCCAGACCGTGACCGCGATCACCAAGACGTACAGCCAGCCATAGGTGACGGCGAAGATGCCGGCGGTGAGCGCGAATTCGACGATCGTCGGCGCAGTCGCCAGCATGGTGAAGCGGACGATCGTCTCGATGCCCTTGGTGCCGCGCTCGATGACGCGCGACAGTCCGCCGGTGCGCCGTTCGAGGTGGAAGCGCAGCGACAGTTCGTGCATGTGCACGAAGGTGCGGAAGGCGAGCCGGCGCACGGCATGCTGGCCGACACGTGCAAACAGGGCGTCGCGCAACTGGTTGAAGCCGAGTTGCACCAGCCGCACGGCATTGTATGCGACGACCAGCATGACCGGCGCCAGCAGAAAGGCCGGCAGCGGCGGCGGCGATTTGCTATCGCCGGCCAGTGCGTCGGTCGCCCATTTGAAGAAATAGGGTCCGGCCACCAGGGTCAGCTTGGCGACGACCAGCAGCACGGTGGCCCACACCACCCGGGCCCTCAGGTCGGCGCGGTCGGCCGGCCACATATAGGGCCAGAGATTGCGCAACGTTCTGAAGGTCGAGCCGGAATCGGCGGAAACGGTTTTCTCGGCCATTCTTGTTTACCTTTTATAATCTTAGCGGCCGGAGCAGCAGGAATCGACCAGCGCGGCCAGCGATGCCGAAACATCGGCGAGCGCGGCGCGGTCGAGCTCATAGCGCGAGCGCTGGCGGTCAGGCTCGAAGCGGATCAGCCCGGCCTCGACCAGGATCTTCAAATGCTGGGAAACGGTGGACTGCGCCAGATCGAGATGCTCGACGACCTCGCGACAGCAGCAGGAACGGCTGGCGGAAAGGTGTTTGAGAATTTCGATCCGCGCCGGATGCGAAAGGGCCGCGAGCCGGACAGCGACAGCGCGGCTATCCGGCGTGCATTTGGCCGGCGTGCAGTTGGCCGGCGCGCGTTCATCTGCCGCCCGGCGTCGGTCCATTACGGGGGGAGATTCGATCATCGTGCATCGGCGATAAACGATGACTGGTCCTGTCGCAAGCTATCCTGATGGGCAGAACGGCTACTCGGTCTTGACTGGCGCCGTCGTCATCTGGTCGCCCATTGCCTTGAGATCGGCGGGTTCGCCTTCCTTCGATTTCTCCGGCACCTTGAACACCTGTCCCGGCCAGATGCGGTTCGGATTGCTGATCTGGTCCTGGTTGGCGAGATAGATGGTCGAGTAGCGCATGCCCTGGCCATAGACTCGCCGCGAAATTCGCCACAGCGTGTCATGGCGGCGGATAATGACTGCGCCATCGGCATGTTCGAGCTTAGGAGCGACGGTCTCGGGAGTCTCGCCCGGAGGTGTTGCGACGGCCATTTCGGCCGGAGCCTCGGTGGCAGGAGTGGGGGTGGTTGCCGGAGTTTCGGCGGCTGTTGCCGGTGTAGTCGGCGCGGCTTCGGTCGCTGGCGCATTCGGCTCGGCCGGTTTTGTCCCGGCAGGCTTCGGCCCGGCCGGTGCCACGGCGGCAACCGCCTCGCCTGGCTCGCGCTCGAACGGCACGGCGGCACGGGCCACCACCCTCACGCCGTCGGCGTCGAGCGCGTCGACATGGATGGTGTAGGTGCCGACCGGGATGTCACGTGTCGCTTCGACCAGGAAGTGGCGGTCGGGCGAGGTCTTCGCGTCGCCGAGCAGGATATCGTTGGCATAGGCGCGCACCTTGCGGCCGGGATCAGTGACGCCGGCAATGAAAATCTTGTTGCCGTCGATTTCGACGGCTTCGACGACGATCTTGGGCTCCGCCGCGGGAGCAGCAGGCGCTGCCGGTGTGGCGGGCGCCACCGGAGCCGGTGCGGCTTCAATGGCGGCCGGCGCGGCGGCGGCCGGCAGTTCGGTGCCAGTGGCAGGCAGCGCGGCATCAGATTTTGCCTCAGGGGCCGGAACAGTGAGCAGTTCGGACGGCTTGCCCGGCTCCTCGACCATTGCCAGCACTTGGCCGGTGGAATTCTGGGGGATCGAAACGACGGCGGTCTGCGCCGAGGCGGTCACGACATTGCCAGCCGTCGAGCGCAGCGTGATCGTGTAGTCGCCGGGCTTCAGCGGATCGTCGAGAATAATGGCAAAGGCGCCGTCGGGACCGGCGACCGTCGAGCCGAGCACAGTCGAACCGTTGAGAATCTCGACCTTGGCGTTGGGCGCCGCATTGCCGGCGACGACGACCGAGCCGTTGCTTTCGACGCGCACGATGTCGAAGGTCGGCACGATTGCACCTGCTGCGGTCGGCGCAGCGGGCGCTGCCGCATCGGTGGAGGCCGCGGGCGCAGGCGGCAGCCGCCCCTCGGTCGCCGGAGCGACCGGTTTCGAAGCCGGCGGCGTCAGCGCCGCGACCTCCGCAGGCCGGGTAGAATTGAGATACGGGTCGAGCGCGCCCGATAGATAGGCGGTTCCCGCCGCGGCGACAGAGCCGCCAGCCGCGAACAAAAACGCCTTCAACGGATTAATTGCCATGTTTCCCTGCCCCTTAGCCACCTAATTTGGTCTAGCCTGTTTTACCAAATCCGACAAGAAAAAGCCCGCCCCAGGGCTTGACCATGCCAATAGTCCCTATCACCAATTATAACATGAACACGATTCGATCTGTCTGCGTCTATTGCGGCTCGTCCCCGGGCCGAGATGAAACCTATATCAAGGCCGGACACCTGCTTGGCCGCTCGATCGCCAAGTCCGGCCTGCGTCTGATTTATGGCGGCGGCACTAAAGGTATCATGGGTGCCGTCGCTGAAGGGACATTAAAGGCCGGCGGCAAGGTAACGGGCATCATTCCACGTTTTCTGATCAACCGGGAGGCGACCGAAACCGCGCTTAACCGGCTCGACGAGCTCGTCATCACCGACAATATGCATGAGCGCAAACATAGGATGTTCGAGAAATCCGACGCCTTTGTGGCGTTGCCCGGCGGCATCGGCACGGTCGAGGAGATCGTCGAGATCATGACTTGGGCCCAACTCGGCCACCACCGCAAGCCGATCGTCTTCGGTAACGTCGGAGGGTTCTGGGATCCGATGCTAGCGCTGCTCGACCACATGGCAACGGAAGGCTTCATCCACACGGCGCAACGGGTAAAGCCGCTGGTGGTCGAGGATCCGGAAGCAATCGTCGCCGCCATCATGGTGGCGGGATCGTCCGTCGACGCTCCGACGGAGGGCGTACAGTCGGTGATTGATAAGATGTAGAGTGAACAGTGAATAGTGAAACACAAGACGTTCCAGACCGCGCCTGTCTATCCACTACTGATTATTCACTATTCACTCCTTTCCCTACTGCCTTCCTTAAATCCGCAATGACGGGCCAACCGCCTTTCTTCGTTACGCGGCTCGAGCTGATGCGGAAACGGTCTTGCGCACCGAAGAAAACATCGACCAGGAGTACATCGCCAGTGCTGCCCAGATCAGCCCGAAGGCTATGGCCTGAACACTGCCGAAGGGTTCGCCGAAAATCAGCACCGCGATCAAAAAGACGATGGTCGGCGCGATATATTGCATGATGCCGATGGTGGAGAGGCGCAGCAGCCTGGCGCCGAACGCAAACAACAGCAGCGGCACGGCGGTGACCGGCCCGCAGCCGATCAGCAAGGCGGTGTCGTTCAACGAGCTGGAGACGAAATGATCCTGTCCTGTGGCGATCAGGAAGACGATGTAGCCGAGCGCCGGCACCGACAGCAGCAGCACTTCAAGCAGGAAGCCCTGGCTCGGGCCGATTGGCAGCGTCTTGCGGAAGAAGGCATAGGCGGCAAAGGAAAAGGCCAGCACCAGCGACACCCAAGGCAGCTTGCCGGCGTCGATGGTCAGTACCGCGACGGCGATTGCCGCGAGCACCACCGCCACGACCTGCAGGCGGTCGAGCCGTTCGCCGAGCAGCAGCGCGCCGACAACGACGCTGACCAGCGGGTTGATGTAGTAGCCAAGCGCGGTCTCGATGGTGCGGTCGACCGCGATCGCCCAGACATAGATGCCCCAGTTGACCGAGATCAGCGCTGCGGTCAGCACGGCCATCGAAATGATGCGCGGCGAACGAACTGCCGCTTTGAAATCGGCAGTCCTGCCTGCCCAGACCAGGACAGCGGCGGCGATCGGCACTGACCAGACGATGCGGTGGGCGATGACTTCGGCCAGCGGCAGATGCGCGACAGCCTTCATGTAGAAGGGCAGCAGCCCCCAAAGGAGGTAGGCGCCAAGCGCCAGCAGAAAACCGCGACGAGCTTTGGTGTCGGCTTCGATTTGCATTGCTTGGGCGGTCATGGCCCAACGCTATGCGCCAGCCGCCCTGTCAAAACCATCGCAAATTTCTGATGGATCAATGGAGTCTCGCTGATGGTTCAACGCTACTCCGCCGCCGCCAATCCCGCCATGTCGCGGTTCTTCATCAGCTTGTAGACGATCGAATCCATCAGCGCCTGGAACGAAGCATCGATGATGTTTTCGGAGACGCCGACCGTCCACCAGCGCGCGCCGGTGCCGTCATGGGATTCGATCAGCACGCGGGTGATCGCCTCGGTGCCGCCATTGAGGATACGCACCTTGAAGTCGGCCAGCTCGAGATCGGCGATCTCGCTCTGGAATTTGCCGAGATCCTTGCGCAGCGCAATGTCGAGCGCGTTGACCGGGCCATGGCCTTCGGCGACCGACATCTTCTCCTCGCCCTCGACCAGCACTTTCACAATCGCCTCCGAGACCGTCTTCAGCTGGCCGTTGGCGTCGAAGCGGCGCTCGACCATGCAGCGGAACGAGGTGACGCGGAAGAATTCCGGCAGGCCATGCAGCATCTTGCGCGCCAGAAGCTCAAAGCTGGCGTCGGCGCCTTCGTAAGCGTAACCCTCCGCCTCACGTTCCTTGACCACGGCGATCAGAGCGTCGAGGCGATGGTCATCCCGGGGCACGTCGATGCCGCGCCGCTTCAGCTCGGCGAGGAAATTGGCCTTCCCACCTTGGTCCGAAACCATGACGCGGCGGCGGTTGCCGACAGTCTCTGGCGGCACATGCTCGTAGGTCGCCGGCTCCTTGGCCAGCGCCGAGGCATGGATGCCGGCCTTGGTGGCGAAAGCGGAGGCACCGACATAGGGCGCCTGCGCTTCGGGCGCGCGGTTCAGCAACTCGTCGAAGGCGCGGGACAGACGCGATATACCGGTCAACTTCTCTGCCGAAATGCCTGTAGCAAAGCGGCCCGAAAAGGCCGGCTTCAGCGCCAATGTCGGCACGATCGAGATCAGGTTGGCGTTGCCGCAGCGCTCGCCGATGCCATTCAGCGTGCCCTGGATCTGGCGCACGCCGGCCTCCACGGCGGCAAGCGAATTCGCCACCGCCTGGCCGGTGTCCTCATGGGCGTGGATGCCGAGATGGTCGCCTGGTATGCCGGCGGCGATCACCCTTTCGACGATGGCGCGCACCTCAGAGGGCTGGGTGCCGCCATTGGTGTCGCACAGAACCACCCAGCGCGCGCCGGCTTCATAAGCCGTTCTGGCGCAGGCCAGCGCATAATCGGGGTTGGCCTTAAAGCCATCGAAGAAATGCTCGCAGTCGACCATCGCCTCCTTGCCGGCAGTGAGCGCCGCCTCGACCGAGGTCTTGATCGCCTCGAGGTTCTCCTCATTGGTGCAGCCGAGCGCGACGCGGACGTGGTAGTCCCAGCTCTTGGCGACGAAGCAGATGGCATCAGATTTGGATTGGATCAGCGTCGTGAGGCCGGGGTCGTTCGAAGCCGACACGCCTGCCCGCTTGGTCATGCCGAAAGCAACGAATTTGGCATCGGCCGTGCGGCGCTCGGCAAAGAAGGCGGTGTCGGTTGGATTGGCGCCGGGGTAGCCGCCCTCGACGTAGTCGATGCCGAACGCGTCCAGCAGCTTGGCGATGGCGATCTTGTCCTCGACGGAAAAGTCGATACCCGGCGTCTGCTGACCATCGCGCAGCGTGGTGTCGAACAGATAAAGGCGCTCGCGAGCCATGGTCATTTCCCGGCAAACATGTCCGTTGCGCGGATCAGCCTGTCGAGGATGCCCGGCTCCGAATAGGCGTGGCCGGCGCCTTCGATCAGATGGAAGTCCGCTTTCGGCCACGCCTTGTGCAGCGCCCAGGCATAGCGCGCCGGGCACGGCATGTCGTAGCGGCCGTGAACGATGGTACCCGGGATATCCTTAAGCTTCCATGCATCGCGCAGCAGCTGTCCCTCTTCCAGCCAGCCGGCATGGACGAAATAGTGGTTCTCGATGCGGGCGAAAGCCAGGGCATAATCATCCTGGCCGAAGGGACCGCTGGTTTCCGGTTCCGGCAGCAGCGTGATCGTCTCGCCCTCCCACAGGCTCCAGGCGCAGGCGGCCTCGACCCGCGCCACAGGATCGTTGCCGACCAGCCGTTTGCGGTAGGCGGCCATCATGTCGGCGCGCTCAGCCTCCGGAATGGGTGCCAAAAACCGCTCCCACTTGTCGGGGAACATCTCCGAGACGCCGAACTGGTAGTACCATTCGAGTTCGGCGCGGGTCAGCGTGTAGATGCCGCGCACGACCAGTTCGCTGACCTGCTCGGGGTGGGTCTCGGCATAGGCCAGCGCCAACGTCGAACCCCACGAGCCGCCGAACACCAGCCATTTGTCGAAGCCGCACATTTTTCGCAGGCGCTCGATGTCGGCGACCAGGTGCCAGGTGGTGTTGGCTTCGAGCGACGCATTGGGCGTCGATTTTCCGCAGCCGCGCTGGTCGAACAGAACGAGGTCGTAGAGCTTCGGGTCGAACAGCCGCCGGTGCTTTGGCGAAATGGTGCCGCCCGGCCCGCCATGCAGGAATATAGCCGGCTTGGCCCCCTTGGTGCCGGAGCGCTCCCAATAGACCTGATGGCCATCGCCAACGTCGAGCATGCCGGACTCGAAGGCCTCGATCTCGGGATAGAGGGTACGGAATTCGCTGCTCATAATTTCAGGCCCTGCTGCGGCCAGTTGGCCGTCTCGTGATCGGGATGCTGGAAGGAGATGATGGATTCCTGTCGCGCGTAGAAATCCGGGTCGTCGTGGATCGGTGCGTCGAAGATCGTCTCGACCCAAGGCAGCCTGGCGGCGTAGTTGACCTGGATCTGCGGCGCCAGATCGGAACGGTCGTCGAAGGCGCCGATGGCGATCTCCAGCGCGCCGGGCTGGCGGTAGGTCAGCGGTGTGCCGCAGCGGGCGCAGAAGCCGCGATCGATGTTGACCGACGACTGAAAGTAACTCGGCTCCTCGCGCACCCATTCGACGCCGTCGCTCGGCACTGTCACCAGCGCGCCGAAAAACGACCCGAACTGTTTCTGGCACATGCCGCAATGACAAATGGACGGGCGGCCGAGCGCCCCGTGGATGCGGAAGCGCACGGCGCCGCACTGGCAGCCACCGGTACGAACGGTTTCGGTCATGATTTTTCCTCCGGCGGCCATTGTTCGGTGTCGTGGTCGGGATGTTGGTAGGAGACGAGGTCGGCGAGATAGGAGGCAGACGAGACGTCGGCCATCGTTTCCTCACCGGGCAATTCGTGAACATGATCCACATAGGGGAGCTTGGCTTCGACACCCCATTGGATCGTCGGCGCAATCTCCTCGGGGTGGTCGAATGCGGCGATGGCGAGCGCCACGCCATCGGGCGCTTCGAAGGTCAGCGGCGTGCCGCATTCGGCGCAGAAACCGCGCAAAGCCGCGTTGGACGAGCGGAAGCGTTTGGGCTCACCGCGCGTCCAGTCCAGCCTAGCGCCGCGCACCGAGACCAGCGGCAGGTAGAAATTGCCGCTCGCCTTCTGGCACATGCGGCAATGGCAGACGGAAGCATCGCCGAGCGTGCCTTCGACGCGGAAGCGCACGGCGCCGCACTGGCAGCCGCCTGTATACACCGGTCTGTTGTCGAGGCTCATCGCGCACTACTCCGGAGCATGGCAGACCGCCTCGACATTGTTGCCGTCGGGGTCGAGGACGAAGGCGCCATAATAGTTCGGATGGTAGTGCGGGCGCAGGCCAGGCCCGCCATTGTCTTTGCCGCCGGCGGCGATTGCCGCGGCGTGAAAGGCATCGACCTCGGCGCGGCTGCGCGCGGTGAAAGCGACATGCTGATGATGCTTCGACTTGTCCTTGCCGGCGTGCAGCCAAAACACCGGCCGGTCGCGGCCGTAGCCGCCGACCTTGGCGCCGCCGGTATATTCCTGCGGCACCATGTACAGCAGCGAGGCGCCGAGCGGCGCCATCGCCCTGTCGCAAAAAGCCTTCGACGCGTCGAAATCCGAAACGGTGATGCCGAGATGATCGATCATGGAACTACCTCCGTTGCTGGCTGGCCTGCCAACACGTCGGCGCCAGTCAGGCCGGCCACGATCACGATGTGCTGGCAGACATTGTCAATATCGCGAACGACGTCGTCGTTCCAAAAGCGCAGGATGGTCCAGCCGCTGGCATTCAAGTACGCGCTTCGTGCCTCGTCACGCTGGACGCTTTCGGGATCCGCGTGCTGGCTGCCGTCAACCTCAATGATCAAGCTGTGTGTCGAGCAAGCAAAGTCGATGATGTAAGGTCCGATCGGCACCTGCCGGCGAAAGCTCATCCCCATCAGCCGATGGGCGCGCAATTCGTTCCAAAGCTTCAACTCGGCATCGGTCATGCCACGGCGCAGAGATTTTGCATTCTTTCGCTGACGCGATGGAACGAGGTCGTGACCCATCAAGCACCCTCGCCTTCGCGATTGGCGAAATCATCGACGACAGCCAATCTCCCCCCTTGCGGGGGAGATGTCCGGCAGGACAGAGGGGGGTACTGTCCCTCCGGCCTGTCAACCGATGGCAGCCACGCCCTCAAGCAGGTTCCGGGGTGCGAATGGGTTACGTCGAAAGTCGGCGATCCTTCCCACCCCCCTCTGTCCTGCCGGACATCTCCCCCGCAAGGGGGGAGATCGGCCATCACAAAAGCCTTCGCCAGCCTTGCACACATTTCGACCTCCACCCTCACCGCTTTACCTCCCAGGTGGTGATGCGGGCGCCGGTGACCGGGTCCTTTCCGTCCTTCAATTGCACGCCTTGCGCCAGAAGCTCGTCGCGGATGCGGTCGGCCTCGGCCCAGTTCTTTTCGCGAATAAGACCGAGTCTTTCGTCTATACGCGCTCTGATACGATCCTTGGTGGGACCAACAGAGCCGTATGAGTCGAGGGTGTCGTCCTCCTCCTGAATGCTTGCGTGGGCGACGGCCTTGGTCTCAGTCACAGCTGGGACGCCACGTAAGAATTCATCTGGGGTGTGCTGCATAAGACCCAGAAGTTTTAGACCAGCCAAGACTCGGCCCGCATCATCCCCAGCTCCGTACGCAGATGAAGAAGCGGTGCGGAACGCATCGTATGTCTGCAAATCGTCGAGCAGATGCTCCAATATTCGAGGTTCCGGTGTGATTGGGTTCACGGGCCAGATTTCATCAAATCGACGGTAGAGTTTCGTAAGCAGCCTTTCCGCCTCTTCCAGCTTGCGCACGGAAAAGTCGATCGGCTCGCGATAATGCGTCATCAGCATCGCCAGCCTGAGCACCTCGCCCGGCCATTTGCGGCCGCCAAAGGTATCCGTCTCCAGCAATTCGGTGATCGAATAGAAATTGCCCAGGCTCTTGGACATCTTCTGCCCTTCGACCTGCAGGAAACCGTTGTGCATCCAAACCTTGGCCATCGTTTCGGTGCCGTGGGCGCAACGCGATTGCGCGATCTCGTTCTCGTGGTGCGGAAAGATCAGGTCGAGACCACCGCCATGGATGTCGAACACCTCGCCGAGATAGGCGGCCGACATCGCCGAGCACTCGATGTGCCAGCCCGGCCGACCCCTGCCCCACGGGCTGTCCCAGCCCGGCTCCTCGGGCGAAGACAATTTCCACAGCACGAAATCCTGCGGGTTCTTCTTATGCGCATCGACGGCGACGCGGGCGCCGGCCTGCTGCTCATCGAGATTGCGCTTCGACAACTGCCCATAATCCGGCATGGAAGCGGTGTCGAACAAGACTTCTCCAGCCGCGACATAGGCATGGCCGCCTTCGATCAAGCGTTGAATCAAGAAGATCATGTCGACTTTGCCGTCGGGCCTGGGCTCGACGAACTCGGTGGCGCGCGGCTCGACCGTCGGTTCCAGGCAACCGAGCGCCGCAACGTCCTTGTGGAACTGACCGGCGGTCTTTTCGGTGACCCGCCTGATCGCTTCGTTCAGCGACAGCTTGCCCGATGCAATCTCGCCGCCGAAATCGCGCAGCGCGCGAGCGTTGATCTTGTCGTCGACGTCCGTAATGTTGCGGACATAAGTGACGTGCGCTTGCCCGTAGAGATGCCGTAGCAAACGGAACAGCACGTCGAAGACGATCACCGGCCGCGCATTGCCGATATGGGCGAAGTCATAGACCGTCGGGCCGCAGACATACATGCGCACGTTGCGCGGATCGATCGGGAAGAAATCCTCCTTGCTCCGCGTTAGCGTGTTGTAGAGGCGCAGGCTCTTCGATGCGTCAGACATACGTGCGTTCCCGGTGCGTTACTTTGGTTGAGCATGATCTTTGGGATCGTGCTCTGGATGAAGCCAGTTACGCCGAGGCGCAAATCGGGCTCCAGCCTGCTGGCCGGGGCGTTTGTCCAATCTTGGAGGAGATGAGGCGAAAACGTCCAGGACCAGCGCGAGGCTAGCCGATAATGCAAATGCCACAAATGGCGAAAGGCGTTTTCATGGCCGGCTTTATCGCCTTGCCCGGTGTTGCCGTCAAGTCGCTACCTTCGCCAAAAATATCGTTGGATCACAGGAAATGCGGCACTGAAACATTTTATTAAACATGTCGGCACTGTCATGAAACATTCGCCGGCTAGATCAGCAAGCGTCACGATTTGGTCGGATTCGGCCAGCAAACGCAGACACGAAGACGTTACTAGGGAAGAGAAGAATGCCCAAGCAGGAACCCAGCCGTGCCAAGCAACCGGCGCTCGACAGCTATTACCGAGCGATCGGCCCGGCAGCAATCGTCGCCGCTCTTCTGCACACCGCGAAGAAGAAGAAGCCGGCACAGAAGATCGTCTCGCCGCGCGCTGCCTGAGAATGCGGTCGGGTGAAGATTGAGGCGCTCACGGCGAGCCAGTAACAGTAGCTTTTGCTAAAATAAACTCATCTGATTGTCGTTCGCGCCGGACTTCTGGCGCTTGACCTTCTCGGGCTCAGGCTCGATGACGCCCTTCTCCTGAATCTCCGACCCGGTATCGGCGACCTTATTGACGAGGTCGGAAACCGGGATCGCTTCGAAGAAATCGGGCTGGGCGGGTCTCAGCAGATCGGCCACGTCGCGCGGCTCGAGCGTGCGGCAATCCAGCCAGCGTGCGAAATCCTCGGGATGGATCACTACCGGCATGCGGTCGTGGATATGGGCAGTATCGGCATTGGCGTGGGCGGTCAGAATGGCGCCGGTGTCCACTTCCGAGCCGCCCGGCTCGGCATAGGTCTCAATCAGCCCGGCGAAGGCGACAAGCCCGCCCTGTCTTGGCCGCACCCAATAGGGCTGCCCTCTTCTGCCACCGGTTTGGTGCCATTCGTAGAATCCCGAAGCCGGCACCAGGGCGCGGCGATGGCGCATGGCAGCGCGAAACGACGCCTTTTCCGAAGCCCCCTCGGAACGCGCGTTGAACAGCAGCGGGAAATTACGCGTATCCTTCACCCAAGCAGGAATCAGGCCCCAGCGCACCAGAATCGAGCGGCGGTCGGGCAGGTTCGAGCCCGGCGCCTGCGTCAATCCGGCGAGCGCCATCAGCACCGGCTGCGTCGGCGCGATATTGTAGCGGGCCGGAAACTCCTCAGGTTCCGCCAGGCCGAGAAAGGCAGCGGTCTGGTCCGGAGTGGCTGTCAAAGCAAAGCGTCCGCACATGAATTCAGCTTTCGATTGGTGGCGTATGAAAGTGGCCATGGAACCTGCCTTTCGCAACCGCTAAAGCTGTTCGCCGACGGTCGGTCCACAACGGGCTGTGCCAATCGAGCGATCCGGAGCCATGGAAGCACGCAAGATCATTCCGGCAGTCTCGGCCTGCGTCGTGCGCGAGAACACGGTGCTGCTGGTCAAGCGGGCCAGGCCGCCCTCGCAAGGCCTCTATGCCTTTCCCGGCGGCAAGGTCGAAGCCGGCGAGACGCTGGAACAGGCAGCACGGCGCGAATTGCTGGAAGAGACCGGATTGCAGGCGTGCAGCTACCGGCCGCTGCGGGAAATCCACATTGACGGCAGCGGGGACGGACATCCGGTCGACTACTGGCTGACGGTGTTTGGGGCCGATTATGCCGGCGGCGAGGCGGTTGCCAGCGACGACGCCGAAACCGCGGCTTTCTATACGCTGGCCGAAATGATGGCGATGCCGCTCGCCGATGCAGTGTTTGAAATTGCCGACGATCTACTCGGTCCCAAAAAAGACGGCGAGACGTGAGCCAGAGAATCGCCTTGCAGGCGACAAATTGTTCCAGCACAAAGCCTCATGAGCCGCACGTCTTCGTTTCTCGCCGCATGCCTCGCCGTCAGTGTGGTTGTCGGTGCGCGCCCGGCGATTGCCGCCGAAGCACCGTTCGAGCCCGGGCTGATGCGGCTGGCGGAAGTGCTCGGCTCGCTGCATTTCCTGCGTAATCTGTGTGGCGAGAAGGGCGATCGGTGGCGAGCCGAGATGGAAAAACTGATCGCATCGGAAAATCCGAACCCGGAGCGGCGCGCCCGCTTCATCGCCAGCTTCAACCGCGGCTACCGGTCGTTCGGCGGCACTTATACGCAATGCACCGCCTCGGCGACGGAAGCCATCAGCCGCTACATGAAGGAAGGCGAGACGCTGTCTCGCGACATCGCTTCGCGCTACGGAAACTGACGACGGCAGCCGCTTTCCGGAAAAGCTGCATCAAGGGTCGGCGCCGTCGCGGCGGACGCGTTCGACACTTCCCCGCTTGCCTCGACTGAGGTCTTGGTGCAAACCTAATGTTGCACTTTTGCAACTATGTTAACGAAACGTTAGCGCGCAGATGTGAAATTAACTCAAACTGAAGGTTTCCGTCCCCTTGGCCGACCTAATCGGCTAAGTTTGAAACGGATCGGATGCAGGTTTGCTAGACGCGACGGAATTTGTAGACAGCGACCAAAAAAATGTCGCATTTACAGATACTTACTTGCGCCTGCGTGTAAAAGGGACAACTCAAGCTTGATCCCTGTCCAACGGATCACCGCTTGAAAGGGTGGACATCGCAATGGAACATGGCGTCAACGACATCGACGCGCTGGTCAGGGAAGAAAAGCGCCTGACTGCCGTGGAAAGCCACAGCGAAGCCTGGGCAGAAGGATTGTCGGCGGGGATCGAGCCGGAAATCATCGCCGAGGCAGCCCTCGAAACGGCATTCGGCGAAATGCTGCGCGCCAATGGCGAGACCTCGGCGCTTGCCCTGCTCGATCGCATGCGTGAAAAGGTGATTGCCGGGGCCTTCGAGCCCGAAAGACTGCGGCACTGATCTCGGTTCTTTGACGACGGCGCGCCGCCGGACGTCATGTCCGGGCACATGGATGGGCTGGAACCAGGGAGTAGCAGGCGGTGAATTTTTCGATATCAGGCAAGCCACGCGGCCTGGTCCTCGGCATTTGGCTTACTGCTTCCTGCGCCACAATTCCCCTTGCACTGTTTCTTGCGAGCAGTCCCGCTCACGCCCTCAGCGAGATCAAACGCGAAGACCTGCCCTCGCCGGTCACGCCGCCGCCGGACGGCGACATGTCGCCGTCTGGAAGTACCGTGCCGATGCCCGGCCCGCTCGGCACGGTACCACCTCCAGCCCGCCAGCCGACTCCATCCGAGGAGCCAGAGCAAACCGAACCGAAAGGGCCAACGGACGATGGCGGGATGGCCAATCCGCATGTCGATCCGGACGCGCCTGTGCCCGAAGTCGTCTACGACCTGGCCAAGTTGCCGGAACCGGTCAGGCGCATGCACGATCTGATCGTCGAGGCGTGCAAAAGCGGCGACATCGAAAAGCTTCGGCCGCTGATCGGCACGGGAGACATGATGACCCAATTGTCGCTGGGTGACATCGAGGGCGACCCGATCGCCTTCCTGAAGGGCCTTTCGGGCGATACGGAAGGCCAGGAGATCCTCGCCATCCTGGAAGAGGTGCTCAGTGCCGGTTTTGTCCATGTCGATGCCGGCACGCCGCAGGATCTCTATGTCTGGCCCTATTTCTTCGCCCTGCCGCTGGACAAGCTCGATGCCAGGCAGCGGGTCGAGCTGTTCAAGATCGTCACCGCCAGCGACTATGACGATATGAAGCAGTTCGGTGCGTACATCTTCTACCGAGTCGGCATCACGCCGACCGGACAATGGACGTTCTTCGTTGCTGGGGATTGAGTGGTTTAGCCTGGCCCTTATGAGGCAGGGAGCTTAGCCCGCCAACGCCTCGCAAAACTCCACCGCCCTGCCCTGGCTCGGCGCGACGATCTCGCCTTCCCACATCACGCGCCGGCCCCGAACGATGGTGCCGACCGGCCAGCCGGTCACCTGCCTGCCGTCATAAGGCGTCCAGCCGGCCTTGGAGCCTTGCTGGGCGTTGGCGATGGTCTCTCGGCGCTTCAGATCGACGATGGTCAGATCGGCATCGTAGCCGGCGGCAATACGGCCTTTCCTGGCGATGCCGAAAATACGCTGCGGGCCGTGGCTGGTCAGGTCGACAAAGCGCTGCAGCGTCAGCCGGCCGGCGTTGACATGGTCCAGCATGATCGGCACCAAAGTCTGCACCCCGGTCATGCCGGACGGCGACGCCGGATAAGCTTTTGCCTTCTCGGCCAGCGTGTGCGGCGCATGGTCTGAGCCGAGGACATCGACAACGCCTTGCGCAATGCCCTGCCAGATCCCCTCGCGATGACGCGTGGCGCGCACCGGCGGGTTCATCTGGATCAACGTACCGAGCTGCGCATAGTCATCGGCGCTCAGCGTCAAATGATGCGGCGTCGCCTCGCAGGTCGCGACATCCTTGTGCTGTTCGAGGAAGCCTATCTCCTCGGCGGTCGAGATGTGCAGCACGTGGATCCGGGCGCGAACCTGGCGCGCGATGCGCACAAGGCGCTCTGTGCAGCGCAATGCAGCGATCTCGTCGCGCCACACCGGATGTGAGGACGGATCGCCCGCGATGCGCTCGCCAAGCCGCTCGCGCAGCCGGAACTCGTCCTCGGAATGAAAGGCGGCGCGGCGGCGTGTGTTCCTCAGGATCGAGGCAACGCCTTCGTCGTCCTCGACCAGCAGGTCGCCGGTGGACGAGCCCATGAACACTTTTATGCCGGCCGCACCCGGCAGCCGCTCGAGATTGCCAACGTCTTTTGCATTGTCGCGGGTCCCGCCGACCCAGAAGGCAAAGTCGCAATGCATGCGGCCGGTGGCACGCCGCACCTTGTCGACAAGGGTTGCCTCGCTGGTGGTCAGCGGATTGGTGTTCGGCATCTCGAAGACGGCGGTGACGCCGCCAAGCACCGCTGCCCGGGAGCCCGTCTCCAAATCTTCCTTGTGCTCCAGTCCCGGCTCGCGGAAATGCACCTGACTGTCGACGACGCCCGGCAGGATATGCAGCCCGTGGCAGTCGATCGTCTCGCCCGCCGATGCCTGGCGGAGGTCGCCGATGGCAGCGATGCGCCCACCATTGATACCGACGTCGCGAAAACCCTCGCCGTCGTGATTGACCACGGTGCCGCCTGTCAGGATGAGATCGTAGAGGGGGGCCATGCGGATCCGGTCTCTTGCGGGGGAAGTGCCAGCGGCTTACGTAATGACCGATAGTTTTGCAAGATCAGGCTCGTTTTCCCACCATGCCCTTTGCCTCGCTCAGAGATCGCGCACTCGTTTCCGTGTCCGGACCGGATGCCGAACACTTTTTGCAGAACATCCTGACCACCGACCTAGACGCGCTAGGCCGCGGCGAAGCAAAGCCCGGCGCCTTACTGACGCCGCAAGGCAAGATCCTTTTCGACTTCCTGATCTCGCGCGCTGGCGAAAATATTTTCCTGCTCGAATGCCGTGCTGAGACCACCGATGACTTCATGCGACGGCTGACGCTCTACAAGTTGCGCGCCAAAGTCGAAATTGCCAAGGCAGATCAGTCGGTTGTGACCGTCGTATGGGAAAGCGATTCAACTGCCTCGCAATTTGAATCCGCACCGGTTGCCGATGCGCGGTTTGTCGATGCTATCGTCACGCGCTTCTATGGTGGCGCCGCAGACAGCGGCGACCTTGCCGCATGGCAAGCCTTTCGCATCGCCAATGGCATTGCCGAAAGCGGCAGCGACTATCAGCTCGGCGACGCGTTTCCGCATGATGTGCTGCTCGACGAGATCGGTGGCGTCGGCTTCAAGAAAGGCTGCTACGTCGGCCAGGAGGTCGTCTCGCGCATGCAGCATCGCGGCACTGCCAGGCGCCGAGTGTTGATCGTCTCGGCCGAACGCCCCCTGCCCACTTCGCGCGCAGAGTTGGCCGTGGCGGGGCGACCAGTCGGCACGCTTGGCTCTACCGCCGGCACGACAGGCCTTGCCATTGCCCGCATCGACCGGGTCAAGGCAGCGCTCGACGCCGGCCTGCCGATCCTGGCTGACGACGTCGCTGTGTCGCTCGCCATCCCGTCCTGGGCGAAATTCAGCTTTCCGCAGGAAGCCGTCGGCGCGGAGGACGCCTGATGGCGGCCGACCGCGCCGGGGCGCCGCCGCGTGCCTGGCAACGTATGCTGTCCGGCCGCCGGCTCGACCTGCTCGATCCCTCGCCGCTCGACATCGAGATCTCCGATATTGCCCATGGCCTTGCCCGCGTCGCACGCTGGAATGGCCAGACCAGAGGCGATCACGCCTTTTCGGTCGCCCAGCATTCGCTGCTGGTCGAAACGCTTGTCGGCGAACTGATGCCGGATGCCGACGCTGACGCGCGGTTGGCGGCGCTGCTGCATGACGCGCCGGAATACGTCATTGGCGATATGATCTCGCCGTTCAAATCCGTGATGGGCGGCAGCTACAGGGATTGCGAGACCAGGCTGCAGCGCGCCATCCATCTGCGCTTTTCACTGCCGGCCGAACTCGACGCGGGGCTGCGCAAGGAAATTAAGCGAGCGGATCAGATCGCCGCTTATTTCGAAGCAACGCTGCTTGCGGGTTTTTCGACGGCAGAGGCGACCGAGTTCTTCGGCAGGCCGCGCGGTTTCAACGCCGAGCACTTCGATGTCACGCCGCGCTCGGTGACCTGGGCGCAGAATGCCTTTCTCAAACGGTTTGCGGCGATCGAAAAGTCGCGACGCCAGACTGCCGTTCCAGCCGGCTGAAAACGGTAAATTAACCGGCAGGGACAACAGTGCCGTGGTTAACCATGGTCCATAGGCTTGCCTCATGCCCGTTGCCGGTATCAAGGCTGGTTCATCCGTCCGCCGACGGAGGGCCAAAGGCGTTGGTCTGCCGCGACGGATCGAAGACGAGCTACGCGAACAGAACGAGCGTTTTTCGGCAGCGATCGAGAACATGTCGCATGGCCTGTGCATGTTCGATGCCGATGAGCGGATGATCATCTGCAACAGGAACTACATCAGCATCTTTCGCCTCGACGCCGAAGTGGTGCGGCCCGGCATCCGGTTTTTCGACATCCTCCAGCACAGCGTGGATATCGGCATCGCCTCGCAAAGCGCCGAGCAACTCTATGCCATCCGCAAGCCCTATATCGACCAGGCAAAACCTTCCACCTATGAGGAAACGCTTGCAGACGGGCGCATCGTCAACATTTCGCACCGGCCGCTGGCGTCAGGTGGCTGGGTCTCGATCTACGAGGACATCACCGAGCAACGGCGCGCCGAGCAGGAGTTGAAAGAGCAGCACCGCCGTTTCGACGCAGCACTTGCCAACATGTCGCAAGGCCTTTTGATGTACGATGCGGACGGCAAGCTGATCGTGCGCAACGAACGTTTCCTGGAACTTTATCATGTCAGGCCCGCCGACTTCCCGCTTGGCATGAGCCACCGTGATGCGTTCAAGCGGCTGCTGGAACTGGGCATTTATACAAAGCTCGACCCCGACAGCGAAATCTCGCAAATCGAAGCCTGCCTGCGGGCGGGGAAAACACACGTAACGCATCGTCATCTCGCCGACGGCAGGACGCTGCTGGTTGCGCGCCGGCCGATGAGCGGCGGCGGCTGGGTCGCGACGTTCGACGATGTCACCGAGCGCAGGCGTGTGGAAGAGCGCATGACCCATCTTGCGCACCACGACACACTGACCAACCTGCCCAATCGCTCGATGCTTCGCGAACGGCTCGACCAAGCCCTGAGCGAGACGAGAGACGGATCGCTGGCGATATTCTCGCTCGACCTCGATCACTTCAAGGCAGTCAATGATACTTGGGGTCACCCCGCCGGCGACTGGCTGCTGAAATGCGTGGCCGAACGGCTGCAACGGTGCCTGCGCAATGAAACGGACGTTGTCTCCCGCTTCGGCGGCGACGAATTCGTCATCATCCTGTTCAATCTCAAAAGCCCGGGCGACGCGGAAAAGCTGGCCAAACGCATAGTCGAGATCATCGGAAAGCCGTTTCGCGACAAGAGACACGACATGCGTGTCGGCATCAGTCTCGGCATCGCGCTGTTTCCGAATGACGGCAAGGACGCCGAGACTTTGCTGAAAAATGCCGATATGGCGCTCTATCGGGCAAAGAGCGAAGGGCGCAACCTCTACCGCTTCTTCGAACCGGCCATGGACGCGAGGGTGCGGGCCCGCCGGGCGCTCGAAATCGATCTCAGGGCAGCGCTGTCGCGCCGCGAATTCGAGCTGGATTTCCAGCCGATCATGAACATCGCCTCCGGCGAAATCGTCGGTGCCGAAGCCTTGATGCGCTGGCGATCGCCGGTGCGCGGCCTGGTGCGGCCGGACGACTTCATTCCGGCCGCCGAGGAGACCGGGCTGATCGTGCCGCTCGGAGAATGGGCGCTGCGAAAAGCCTGCACGACCGCGGCCGGCTGGGCGGCTTGGCGCATCGCAGTCAATGTCTCCGCCGTGCAGATCAAAAGCGGTACCTTTGCCCGCAGCGTCATTTCGGCACTGGCGTTCTCGGGCGTGCCGGCCAACCGACTTGAACTGGAAATCACCGAAACGGTGCTGATGGACGAGAGCGATCTGGTGCTCAAGACACTCAGGCAGCTACGCGATCTGGGCGTCCGCATCGCGCTGGACGATTTCGGCACCGGCTATTCCTCGCTGGGCTACCTCAGGCGCTTTCCCGTCGACAAGATCAAGATCGATCGCTCGTTCACCCGTGACATCGACAGTCGCGATACCGCGGCGATCGTGCGCACCATCATCGGGCTTGGCGCACAGCTGGGCATCACCGTCACCGCCGAAGGTGTCGAGACCGAAGCGCAGCTTGAATTCCTGCAAAAAGAGGGTTGTGTCGAGGCCCAAGGCTATTTGATCGGCGTGCCGTCAAAGGCGTCGGACATCAATCGGCTGCTGAAGTCGAGCGCGACGATCCGGCAGTCCGGCTAAGTGCGACAGTCTCGCGGAAGCGCGGGCAACCGGCTTAGATCTGCTTGAGATGACGCTCGATTCGCGTGTTAATTCCTTGATAGAGAAGGCGGAATTCAGGTGTGGCGAACCAGGAGGTTCCTTGCCGGGTCAGAGGTGCCCGTTCAATGCCTCAACCATATCCTTGTTCGTCGCCACAGGAACAATCTCGAATTCGACCAGATCCGCCCATTCGATGACCCACCGCTGCAGGAGCGTGATGTCATCGGCCTCCACCAGCAGGAAGCAGCGGCTCATATCCGCTGCGATCCAGCTGTGGTGCACGAGAAGCGCGTCCGGCTTCAGGCGGCCCTGGTCGCGGAAACGGCGGTAGATCTCCTTGCGGTCGCAGCCGCGAAAATCCTCGATCACGAAGAACAGCATCTTTTCCCCCACAATCGTATATCATCGCCCCGGCCTGTCCAGCCGCTCCAGGAACCACTGCGTCAGCCGCACCCAGACCTCGTCCTTTTCGCCAGAGTCTTCCCAGCCGTGGTCGAGGTTGGGGTTGTCGTTGACCTCGATGACGAAGACGCCGTCCCTAGTTTCCTTGAGGTCGACGCCGTAGAGGCCGTCGCCGATGCAACGCGCCGCACTCACCGCCGTCTCGACGACATGGGCCGGCGCTTCCTTCAGGGTGAAGGTCTTGATGCCGCCCTGGTCGGGCTTGCCGTTGGCCTTGTGATTGACGATCTGCCAATGTTTCTTGGCCATCAGATAATGGACAGCAAACAAGGGCTGGCCGCCGAGGACGCCGACGCGCCAGTCATATTCCGTCGGAATGAATTTTTGCGCGATCAGGAGGTCGGAATCCTCCAGCCATTCGGTTGCGAGCGTCTTCAGCTCGTCGAAGGTGCCGCATTTCTTGACGCCGCGCGAAAACGAGGAGTCCGGGATCTTCAGCACCAGCGGGAAGCCCAGCGTCTGCGCCGCAAGTTCCAGGTCCGAGGTGCCGGCTATCATCACCGTTGGCGGCACCGGTACCTTGTTGTAGGTCATCAGCTCGTTGAGATAGACCTTGTTGGTGCAGCGGATCATCGACAGCGGATCGTCGATGACCGGCATGCCTTCCTGCTGGGCGCGGCGGGCAAAGCGGTAGGTGTGGTTGGAGATCGAGGTGGTCTCGCGGATGAACAGCGCGTCGTAGTTGGCGAGCTTGGCCAGATCCCGCTTGGTGATCGGCTCGATTTCGACGCCCATCTTTTCAGCGATCTTGGCCCAGTGGCGCAGCGACGAAATCTCCGACGGTGGCAGTTCCTCATGCGGATCGACCAGAGTGGCGAAAGTGTAGCGCGCCGGCGTGCGGCCCTTGGTGTCGCGCCACTCGCGGTTGGTGTAGGTCTCCAGGCACTGGAGAAAGTGCGTTTCCTCGTCCTCGGTCATCCTGGCCAGGGGATGGAACCCGATCTTGCGGATCGAGGCCCATTCGGCGCTGTCCCTGATGTGGACCTCGAGCGCCGGGGCACGGAACCAGTCGAACAGAAGTTTTGCGAAGCGGTCCCAGATCCTGGATGGTCCGATGCCGAAGAAGATGCAGACCTTCTGGGGAAAAGCGCCACCCAGATCCTTGCGGCACTTGTTGAGTGCGAGTTCGAGTTCCGGCAACGCGTGCTCATAGAGCTTGCGCTCCGACAGGTCGATCATCGTTTCGACCGTCGGGATGACCTTATGGCCGCGCGAACCAGCAAGCAGCGACGCGTAATAGCCGCGGCTCTGGTAGCCGTAATTGTTCGACAGGTTGATGACCTTCGGCCGCTGACCGCGAAACAGTGCCGGATGGGCAAGGTAGTCGCGATTGGTGATGATCTTGTGCGGCGTCGCCACTTGGTCGAGATCGTTCTGCCGGCCGGTAAGGATGACCCAGGTCATTGGCTATCGCGCTTTCCGAGAGTGATAGCGGCGCGCAATCCGTCGCGGCCGAATTGCGCCATGTTCATGAAGATGCCGTAAGGCACGGGAATGTTGGCAGCATCGAGGATCGTCTCCTGCCGCTCGTCCTCGACCCAGGGGTCGTGGATCAGGATATGATCGCCGTCGTCACCGATGGCCAATACCCAGTGCGGAACCTTCTTGCCGAACATCAGGAAGCCGCTGATCAGGACCAGCACCAGTTTTCCCTCTGCGATCGCGGTGCGAATGTCGTCAAGCCCGAATGAACGGTAATTCACCGGGATGCTGTAAAGTTCCGCGCGGCGGCGAAAGTCGACCTGCGCCAGCTCCATGACGCGGCGCTTGTCCTCGCTGCGCACCGACTGCAGGAACAGCGCGCCGTAGAAGGAGACATAGATCTCAGCAGCAAGCCCGCTCTCATAGCCGGCGACGGCAAGCCCGAACGGTTCGCAGCCGCCCGGCCCCGACATCATGAAAACGGTCGTCGCCTCACGCCACAGCCTGATTTCCATCACCGGATCCGGCACGAATCCGGGGCCGAAGTAAGCCATCGCCATCATCAGGCAGCATGGTCCGCAAGTGAATTCGCAAGTTTGCTGATAAAACGGCACTTCGGTGGCCACCGGAATGTCGCCGCGCAAGGTCTTTTCATAGCGCAGCGCCGTGGCGCCATCCTCGTAATAGTCCGGCTCGCGGCCGATCTTGCGGTAGCCGCTCTGCTCGTAGATCTGGATCGCGCGCGGGTTGTCCTCGCGGACTTCCAAACGAAGCATCATGCGGCCGTGCTCGAAAGCGGCGGCCTCGGCCTCTTCCAGCAGCAGCCGGCCAACGCCACGGCCGCCGAAAAATGGACCAACGGCGATCGAATAAAGCCTCGCGACGCCGCTGCCCTTGCGAAACAGCACGACTGCATAGCCGGCGACGCGGCCATCGCTTTCGCCAACCAGCAGCTCGGCGGTGTCGCGTTCGATCAGTTGGCGAAAGGAGCGGCGAGAAATGCGATCGCTCGAGAAAACGGCTTTTTCGATGGCGGCGAGGTCATCGACGTCGGACGCGCGGGCCTTGCGAATCTCGGCAGGCATGCGGGCTCAGAAAACCTCGATTGGGTTGTGGAAACGGCCCTAGTCTAAACATCGGTCACACCAGCCGAAGTGCCAGCATTAAGCAAGCGCTATCGCACCTCGATTAGGGCCGAATTGTGACAGTTTTGACTGCAGGCAGGTCGCGCAAAGGCTTTGAACGACCTCCGTGTTTAGGCATCGGCGCGGCTTCGGAAGAGCGAGAGCCTGCTCAGCTTTGCAAGCCCGCCAAAAGCTGGCCATAGGCGCTCTTGGCCACTGCGGCCAGTTGCTCGCGCGGCAGCGAGCCGACGACGGCGCAGCCATAACCCTTGTCCAGCCAATAGACGGCCTCAGGACCATCGTCCTCCCCATAGGTGCCCTTGGCCTTGGCTGCCGATTCGGCGGTGACGAAGAGCGATATGCGCTCGCCCTTGACGTCCTCGTAAAGCAGCATCGCGGCCTTGCCCTGGCCGGCGGGCAGCAGCCGGCCACCGACCAGTTGGAATCCTTGCGCCGCCAGATCCGGCGCGACGAGCTTCAGACCCACCTGGTTCGACAACCAGCTCTGCAAATGATCCTTGTCGCTTGCCGGCACTTCCACCGCATGCCGCGTTTCGGCGGCATAGATGACGTGGGCGGCGATCGCCTCTTCGGCAAGCTGGTCCTCGGCGGTATTTTCCAGTCCGAGGCGGCCGATGCCGGCAAGGTAGCCGCCAGCACCGCCAATCGCCAGGATGGCGGCAGCGGCGGCCGCAAGCCACCAACGCGAGCGCGACGGCGATACTCTGACCACCGGCGCCTCGCCAAGCACCACCTTGCTCAACCGCACCGGCACGGGTTCGTCCAGCACGCCATTAAAGGCTGCGCGCAACGCTTCCCGGTCGGCGGCGTAGCGTGCGCTCTTGGCCTTCATCTCGGCATTGGCCTCGAGCCATGCCTCATAGGCCGTCCGCTCGTCGCCCGGCAACTCGCCATCGAGAGCCATGTGGATGTCGCGTTCGGAGAAATCGCGCCGGCTCATTTCTCAACGATCCTTATCGAGCGGCGGCGCGCGGTATCATCCAGCAGCGCTCGCAGTTCGTCACGCCCGCGCGCGATGCGCGACATCAAAGTGCCGGCGGGCACTCCAAGGATGTTGGCGGCTTCGGCATAGGAAAACCCTTCGATGGCGACCATCACAAGTGCCGCGCGCCGGTCAGGGCTGATCGCCTGCAGCGCGTCGACGATCTCGCGCGAGGCGATGCTCTCGACCTGCTCGGCGGGTGCTGCCTGCGCCTCGCTTGTCTCGAGCGGCAGCATCGCCGCCTCGCCGCGCCGGTTCACCTTGCGCATCTGGTCGATGAACAAATGGTGCATGATCGTAAACAGCCACCTCCTGGGGCTTTCTCCTGTCTGCCAATTGTCGAGCCGCACAAGCGCCCGCTCGAGACAATCCTGGACGAGATCGTCGGCGGAATCGCGGTCGCGCAACAGCGAGCGTGCATAGCGGCGCAGACGCGGTATTTCACCCAGGATTGCTGCCTTCTTTTCGTCCATGACCGCTGGTTCTGGAGCCCCTGTCCGTGGTGATTGAACGCGCCTTTGCAGCGCGGCGCAAGCGGCCAGCGCGAAGCGGTCCGCCGCCCCGGTCACCCAAGCAACTGAATAACGCTGCCGGTGGCAGGTTTATTCCCGGGTTGCATCCGAAAGTTGAAAGAAATGCGTGGTGACGAATAGCGGCGCGTCGACAAACGTCAGTCTTCCCGCGTCTCGTCTGTGAATTTCTTCATATCGAAGTCAGGATTGGGCAGGCCCATCCTCACCGCCTCGGCTTGCAGCCTGGCAATCCGGTCGCGAAGCGACACATTGGTGCGACTGCGTTCGAGTTCGTGCAAAGCGCGGTCCGCACCGCCTCCGTTTTGCTTGGAGCGTCCGTCTGGCGCTGCAACATAGTCGCTGAAGCATCCACTTCGGGGCCTCGTATATAGAGTGCCATTTGATCCTATGTCTCCCTTGCTGCGGGTCAGCGGCCGCAGTACTATTCAATCACACGCACCGCTCTATTTACTATATTTGAAGGCACCGTTAGACCGAGCTTTCTCGCGGTCTGCAAGTTCACCACCAATTCGTGCTGGGACAAAGTCTGAATTGGTATGTCGCGGGGGCTCTTGCCATCAAGAATCTTCTTCGCGCACAGCGCCATGTGATATGTTGCGCTTCGCAAGCTGGTGCCGTAGCAGAACAGACCTCCCGCATCGATCTGCTCCCGCGCGAAGATGGTTGGCAAGCGACGCGCAAGGGCAAGCTCCGCGATTCTTGCGCGGAGTGCTGCAATGTTCGGCTCCTCGAGGACGATGAGCGCTTCGACCAGTTCGCGATCCATCGCTGCAAAAGCGCCGTCAAGATCGGGCTGAGGCCCTATAATGCGGAGAACCTGCGGGTTCAGCCCAAATTCTTGTATTGCCCCAGCATTGGAGGCTGACAGGCAATCGGACACCCCCTGATCGCTCAAGATCGCGATGCGGGAGAGCGCTGGTAAGACGGCTCGCAACAACTCGACATGCGTCCGCGCCTGGTTTGGATCGAAGCTGGTTACTCCTGTCATGTTGCCGCCGGGCTTCTCCAGGCTTGCGGCGAGGCCATCACTGACCGGATCGACGACGACAGAATAAACGACGGGGAGCTCCGTTGTCGCCTTTTGGACCGCACGCGCGGTTACCGCCCCGATCACGGCGATAAGGTCGACGTTCAGCCTAACCAGTTCCGTCGCCAGGGTGGGAAGCCTGCCCAAATCACCATTGGCCGATCGCTGCTCAAACCGAATGCTCCGGCCTTCGGCAAATCCCAATTCTCTCAGCCCCTCCTTGAAGCCTTCGATTGGTCCCCCAGGGCCTGCCGTGATGATGCCGATCGTAGCTATGTCGTTTATGAGCAACGCGCTGTCCTCCAGGCTGGAGCTTCTTGCAGTGGACGACCTAATTTACCTCTCTCGCCGCCCTTGTCAGCAGCCGCTGATAAAACAGGCCGATGCCGATGAGCACCGCGCCGAGGCCGATGAAGGACAGCGCCCGTAACACCCCTTCCAGTTCCGACATGTCGAAGACGAAGACTTTGAGCACGGCGATCGAGATCAGCGCCGCCGACGCTATGCGCAGCACCTGGGACTTCAGCCAGACACCGGCGGTGAGCAGCACCACGCCGATGACCAGCCACAGAGCCGAATAAGTATAGGTCTCAAGCTGGCCGAGACCGCTCCACAGTCCGATGAACTCACCCTTGAACAGGCGCCTGACCGACAGCGTGGCATAGGCAAAAGCGAGCACCGCCGCCACCACCGCCAGCATCGCCGCATACCATTGCGGCCGCTTGTCACGGGAATAGAGTGCCAGTGCGCCTGCCGCGACCGCCGGCAAGAGGTAGGCGAGGAACAGAAGGTTGAACACCGGAATGCTGCCGGTCGATTCATCGGTCAGCAACGGGTTCAACGCCAGAAAATGCTGGAGGACGATGAAGGCGACCGAGACCACGCCCGCTGCAATCGAGCCGTAACGCAGCACCTGACTTGGCGAGCGCATGTCGATAGCGACCAGGATGGCACCGGCACCGATGGCGATCAGCGTGTAGATCGCCTGTTCGGCAAGCGTTGCAGCAGCCGTATCGATGACGCCGCCATGCATGGCATGGCGCACCAGCATGGCGACGGTGAGCAGGCAAAACAGCGCGGCGCCGGCCTCCATGGCAAGGCGCGGTCGGCCATTGGTAGTTCGGGCAAGCTGCCAGGCGGCAAAACCGAAAGCGAGCGCCGGCACGCCATATCCAAGCAGCAGCCAGTTGAACACCGGCGTCTTCGACAGGAACTCGGCACCGACGATGGTCGGGTCGAAGGCAGCGCGGCCAAGCACTGCAATCACCGCACCAACGGAAATCCAGCCAAGCACCGGATAGCTACGCCAGCGCGTCGCCAGCGCCGGCACGGCGGCGGCTGCTCCGAGCAGGATGGTTGTCCAGCCGGAACCAAAGGCCATGTGCAGCATCAGCAGGCCGGCAATCGCCGCGCCGCCGAGCGCGAAGGAGACGGCAGCGCCGCCGGTCAGCGGCGGCGCTTCGCCGCGTGCTATCCATTCGCCGCCGGCGACGAAGACGCCGACCAAAACGGCTGCGACCGCCGCATAAGCAAGGTCACGGTCGAGATTGCCGAAGGTAGACCAGAGCGCCAGCAGGATGACCAGTGGCGCGACAGCGCTCCAGGCCGCCCATGTGGCGGCGCGCAGCCAGCCATGGGCCGCAAAACGGCGCGCTGCCCAAAAGCCGAGGCCGATGAAGACCAGGCCGAGAACGATGCCGACCCTGAGCATCAAGGCATCGGACGCCACAACCGGCATGCCGTCGACGCCAAGAGCGCCGCCCGAAAAATCGGAAGCGATCGTGGTCGGCGGAATGATGCCGAGATAGACCAGTACCGTCGCCAGCCCGGCGGCGTGCAGCAGTGCCAGCGCCCGCGGCCGATAGAGCGCCACCCCCACCAGGGCTGCGACAAGGGCGGCACCCGGCAATGCACCGCGGATGGCGGCGAAGGCCGGATCGACAAACAGGGCCAGCGCCGAAAGCCCGACGAAGAAGCCCGGCGCGATCGACGGCCAATCGAAGCCGCTGCCGGCGACCGTTTCGTCGCGGCGGCCAAGCCAGACGAAGGCGAGCACGGCCAGTGTCACCCCGTCGATAAAAAGGATGACGGAAAGGTTCGTCCCCGGCGCTTCGGTCATGTAGAAGACGGTCCAGATGCCGGTGGCGACGAAGGCAGCGGCCATCAAAAGGCTCCAGTCGCGGATACGGGCGATGACGCCGGTGGCGACGAGCACGATCGCCAGATAGCCGAACAGCGCCCACGGATTGGGCGCCTGCGAGGCGACCAGCAGCGGCGTCACCATGGCACCGAGCAGGCCGACGCCGGCCAGCGCCTGACCGTGGACCAGGCTTGCCGCGATCGTCGCCACCCCGATGGCGCCGAGCAGCGTGAAAGCGAGCGTCGGGCCGATGAAGCCGTAAATGCTGTACGCGGCGTAGACGGTACCGAACAGGATGAAAGCGCCGGCGGCCGTCAGGATTGCCGGGATATAGGCACCGGCGGCACCTTGCACCGGCACCCTGAAGCCGGTGCGCCGGATGAACTCGCCGCCGGCGACCAGCACCAGCCCGAGTGCCGCCGTCATGGCGAGCCGCACGCGCGGCCCGAAAATGCCGGCCTCGATGGTGTAGCGGATCAGGAACAGGCCGCCCAGCGCCAGCGCGATGCCGCCGACCCAGACCGCCCAGCGAGTACCGAGAGCCGTTTCGACGTCGGACTGGCGAGCTGGCTTCGCCGCGGCCGCCGGTAGCGCCGACTCCGGCGCGGATGGCGCCGCGGTATCGGCCTCGGCCTCTGTGGCTGATGCGACCGCTGCGGTCCCTGGCGATGCCAGGTCGGCTGCGGCCGCAAGCGGTATTGCGGCATCCGCCGGTTTGCTGTCGTTTGCTGCCGGTTCTTTGGCTTGCAGCGGCAGCGCAGGCATGCCCGAAAGCACAAGGCTGCGCAAGGCGCCAAGCTCGCGCTCGATCAGGCCGATACGGCCCTGCTGGCGTGAAATGATGACGAACAGCGCGATGATGGCGACGAGGCCAATCAGGCTTTCAAACATGGCGGTTCCCCCAAACCAGGCCAGTTGTCACTGACATTCAATGTTCAGTGACATTCAAATGCGGCGGCCAAACGGCCGGTCCATTCAACGTGCCACCAGATTGGCCGCCGGACAGATCGAGCATGTTTCAGTGCCGAAAGCCAGCAGCTTGCCGTTGACATCCTTCAGCGCCGCTTCCGAAACCGCCAGCGTGCCGCCCTTTGTGCCAAGGCCGAGCGGCGAAACGTTGCCGGGATAAGGTTCAACGTCGCTCATCTGGTGGTCTCCCCGGCGGTTTCTGCGGCGCTCGCCTTGCCGGATTCATGGCCGGGTGAGTGATGCCTGCGCAAGGCGGCGAGAAACCCGGCGCGGGCGCCGGGAGGCTCGATGCCGCGCGGTTCGTAGACATGGCGGGTCAAAAAGAAGCCGGTCAGCCGGAAGGCGTCCTCGATCGCCGCCGGATCGGCGCGCAGCCCGGAGCCGCGCTGCAGGAAGGCCGGCAGCGCCAGCATCTTGTCGCGCCACGGCGCGCCCGCCGCGCGCGACACGGCGCGGCCGGATTTCGGCGAGACATAGGCAAGATCCTGCCTGGTGCCGGTCGCCGCACACTGGCTGAGATCGAGGCCGAAACCGAGTTCGTCGAGGACCAGCAGCTCGAAGCGGGCCACCAGCTCGCCTGCGGCATCGGCATCGTCGAGATGAGCGATCATCACCGCAAGCGTCTCGAAAAGGCCGCCATGGGCGTCACGCTCGGGCAGAAGACGCAAATGTGCGGCCATCGTCTGCAGGCCGTAGACGGCAACGGCGCTGTCCATCAGCCGGGCGGCGTTCATCTCGATCGCCTCGACCTGGAAGGTGCCGAGATGCTCGTCGAGCCGCGCCCGCCACAGCAGGTCGACGCGATTGCCGGGCTGCAAGACCGGCTGCTGTTTGCGCGAACGGCCGCCGCGCACGAGGCCGAGATGGCGGCCATGCACGCGCGTCATCACCTCGAGGATGGCGCTGGTTTCGCCATGCTTGCGGGTGCCCAGAATGATTCCCTCGTCGCGCCATTCCATGACGAGAGCTTGTCACCGGTTGGATGGCGAAATCAAGATGAGCGACTATCCGCCGCAAACCAAAACGGCCCGTAGCGTATCGCTACGGGCCGTTCGGAGATACTGGCTTCGATTAGAACGAGCGCTGGAAGCGGAGAATGCCGCCGACGCTGTTTTCCTTGTCGGCTTTGGTGAAATTCGTGACGGAATCTTCACCAAGATGCAAGTAGTCGACTTCGGCTGTGATCTTGAGACCCTTGACGATTTCATAGGCGATGTTCGCTGCAAGGCCGAAGTTCTTGCCTTCGTCATAGGAGAGCTGGGTGTTGAACGAGATCTTCTCGTTGATAGTGTAGGTGCCACCCCCCCAGACCGCCCAGTTGCCGCTCCACTGCTTGTAGAAGCCACGACCGTGGGCGTCGATCGCGTTGCCTGCGTCATCCGTGAGGTTGTCGTCGGTGCCGTAGCCGCCCATGATGAACAGAGACAGGTTGTCCATGGGCTTGACGTCCAGGCGAACCTTGCCGGCCACTTCTTCATAGTTGCTGTCATAAGCGACGACGCCGGTGATGGCGCCCCAACCCTGCGTGTATTTCACGCCCCCGACGACATGCGGAACGTAGCTGTCGATCGTACCAACGACGCCAGAGCCTTCTTCGAGCGAGACCACGGCCGAGAAGCCAGTGCCGGCGTCGAAATAGTACTGGACGACATTCGTGTCGAAGGCACCATACGGAACCAGCGTATCCTGGATGACGCTACCGGCATAGCCGATGAACGTGTCGAAGGCCGATTCGTCCTTACCGACGCGCAGACCACCGAGTTGGATCCAGGCGAATTTTAGCGACAGGCTCCTGTTATGGGCTTCGTTGGCGAAGATGTAGTCGTTTTCATTACCGAAGTTGAAGCGGGTCTCGGTGTAGGTCTTCAAGGTGCCGAGCTCGGTTTCCTGGCCGGTCCAGGTCTTAAGCGTGAAGCGGGCGTTCTTGCGGTAGGTGTCATTCGCGCTGCCATCATCATGGTCGCCGGTGACCGCACCGTCGAACGAGCCGACATCACCCACGCCGATATCGTAACGGACATAGCCGCCGATGCGCAGGCAGGTTTCGGTGCCGGGGATGTAGAAGTAGCCAGCGCCGTAAACGTCGCAGATCTTGACGTATTCGGCGGGTTCCGGCTCGGCAACGACGACGGCGTCAGCGGCGCGCGCGCCGGATACTGCGATCAGCGCCGCAGCGGAGCCGAGAAGCAGGCTCTTGATGTTCATTTTCTGACCTCTCCAGTCAAAGTTAAAAATGGTTTCGAATTTTGTGGCTGAACAGCAGCATTCCCCGCCTCACCCCACATCGAAAAAGGCTCGCACCGCTCCCCCTTTTCGGCGGCGAACATACCCAACCGCGCTTGATCCTCAATGACTATTCCGAAAATAATTATGGTTTTTGCAACAGAATAAATTCGTGTTGCGCAAATATCACGTTCGTTTAATCCACCAAGCTGAAATGACACAAATGGCACATTGTCACGTAAGTTAGAAGAGTACTTGTACGTTAGCCGTCCAATTGCAGCCCAACGTTTATCTACCCATCTAGAAAATTCGAAGGGTAGAAGGAAATTAAGCCAGCTTCATACGTGCTTCGTGCTGAGCAGCAACGGCAACATCCGCCACCAAATCCTGTTTAAGCAACTCAATTGGAATACGGCCGCCGAGCACGGCAGCGGGGCGGATCAGCCAGTGCCATGCGCGCCGCGGATTCGGCATTGCAGACAACACTTCCCGGATGCCGGATGCCGGCCTGCCGTCGACGAACTGCGCCAGCGGAAACACATGTTTGCGGCCGCCGGTGCGCAAGGCGACGACCCTACTGCTCCGCTGCCAACGATGCAGGGTCGACCGGGATATACCGAAATTGTCTTCCAGGAATGTCGGTCCGGCGACGCGACCTGCCCAGTCTTCGACCCGCATCGAATCGACGTCGTCTCGTCCGGCAGGCCGGCTTGAGACGTGTATGCTCCGGTCTTCAAACCCCGATGAGGCAGACGCCTCGGTGGCTTGGCCGCCGGCTTCCGCTGCCAGTATCCTCACGAACTGCAATACCCTGTCAGGCAGCCTTTCCTGCATGGTGTCGATGGCCCGAAGTTCGCTCGGTTGAAGTAGGGCGATTGCAGCGGCGATGGCTCCGGCGATCCTGCCCGCCGAACCAATCGCATCGTCATCGATGATTTGATCTCGCCGCGCCAGCACCCGCTCGATCTCAACAGCGACGGCATTTGCAACTCGGTCTGACGGATGGGGTCGATGCGATTCCAAGTCCTCATCATGTCCTAGATCTGGCTGCTTGCCCGTCACTTCCGTGTTGCTCGGAAGCGGGTCTTTCGCACAGCCTATACGGAGCATGTATGACGGAGGGACGACGAACGAGAACCGTCCAAGCGGCGACGTAAGGACCGGTCTGACCGCCGCTTGTATCAGAGCCGCGCGTCTTGACCTTAGCCGATCTCTAATGCGGAAACTCCAGCCCCATCTCGCGGTAGCGCTCGGGATCGTCGCCCCAGTTCTCGCGCACCTTGACGAACAGGAAGAGATGCACCTTCTGCTCGAGGATGCCTGCGATTTCCATGCGCGCGGCCTGGCCGATGGCGCGGATCGTCTCGCCCTTATGGCCGAGCACGATCTTCTTCTGGCTGTCGCGCTCGACATAGATTGTCTGGTCGATGCGCACCGACCCGTCCTTCTTCTCTTCCCATTTCTCTGTCTCGATGTGGGAGGAATAAGGCAGTTCCTGATGCAGCCTGAGATAGAGCTTTTCGCGGGTGATCTCGGCTGCGAGCTGGCGCATCGGAAGGTCGGAGATCTGGTCTTCAGGGTAGTACCAGGGTCCGGCCGGCAGGGTCTCGGCGAGATAGTCGAGCAGGTCCTTGCAGCCGGACCCCGTCAGCGCCGAAACCATGAAGGTGCGCTTGAACGGCACCCTTTCGTTGGCTGCCGCCGACAATGCAAGCAACGTCTCGTGCTTGACCCGATCGACCTTGTTGAGGATCAACACCATCGGCTGCCGGACATCCTTCAGCCGCTCGAGGATGGCATCTGCATCGCCCCGGATGCCGCGCTCGGCATCGATCAAGAGCAGCACGATATCGGCGTCCTTGGCACCGCCCCAGGCTGTGGTCACCATCGCGGTGTCCAGCCGGCGCTTCGGCTTGAATATGCCCGGCGTGTCGACGAAAACGATTTGCGCGTTGTTGTGGGTGGCAATGCCGCGCACGATGGCGCGCGTGGTCTGCACCTTGTGTGTCACGATCGACACCTTGGCGCCGACCAATTGGTTGACCAGCGTCGATTTCCCCGCATTGGGCGCGCCAATCAGCGCGACGAAGCCGGAGCGGGTAGCGGGCGCTTCTGTTGCGGGAGCTTCGGTGGCGGTCATGCGGCACTCCCTTGATCGAGCCAGACGCCTTCCCGCTGCAGAAGTGCCGCGGCTGCAGCCTGCTCCGCTTCGCGCTTGGAGCGCCCGCTACCGGTCGCCGGCGGATAGGCGCCGACCTTCACACTGACGGTGAACAGCGGATCGTGGTCCGGTCCCTCGCGGCTGTCGATTATGTAAACCGGCACTGCGCTTGCCGCCTGATGCGCCCATTCCTGGAGTTCGGTTTTCGCATCGCGACGGGCGGCGTCAATGGCTTGCGAGCGCGGCTGCCAGTATCTGTGGATAAAGGCACGGGCCGCTTCCAACCCGCCGTCGAGATAGAGCACGGCGATCAGCGATTCCAGTGCATCGGCGCGCAGATTGACGCGCTTGCGCCCATCGAGGCCGCGTACGTCCGAACCGGCGCGAATGAGTTCCGGCAGGCCGATCTCATCGGCGATTTCCGCCAGGGCCTCGGCGTTGACCAGGGCGTTCAGTCTGAGCGACAGCTCACCCTCGGCAGCGTCGGGAAATGCCGCCAGCAGCATATCGGCAACGACAAGGCCGAGAACGCGGTCGCCCAGGAATTCGAAACGTTCGTAGTCGACGCCGGCATGACTGCCGCGAGCGCTGGCATGGGTCAGCGCCCGCTGCAGGCGCTGGTGGTCGCCAAAACTGTGGCCGGTGCGCTCCTTGAGCGCCTCGGCGAGCGCATCGGCGGTCAGCCGTTTCGTCGCCGCCATGGTCCTAATTGACGAAATGGAACAGGCGCGAGGCGCGCATCTGCGACGGCCATTTCCAGATTTCGAGCGGGCTGGCGCTGCCGCCGATCGAGAAGAAAATGAGGTTGGCGCGGCCGACCAAATTCTCGTCCGGCACGAAGCCGACGGTGAAGCGGCTGTCCGACGAGTTGTCGCGATTGTCGCCCATCATGAAATAGTGACCGGGCGGCACCTTGAACTCTTTGGTATTGTCGCCGATCGAAGCCTGCGTCAGGTCGAGCGTGTCGTAGCTGACGCCGTTCGGCAGCGTCTCGCGATAGACATCGACCGGCCCGTTCTCCTCGGTGATGTCGCGGTTGTCGATCTGCCCGACTTTGACGCGCGGCACGCCCACGTCGTTGATGAAGAGCTGGCCATCCTTGACCTGGATCTTGTCGCCCGGCAGGCCGACGACGCGCTTGATATAATCGACAGAAGGATCCGGCGGAAACTTGAACACCACCACGTCGCCGCGCTTCGGCTCGGAGCCCCAGATGCGGCCCGAAAAGATGTTCGGCCCGAACGGCAGCGAATAGCGGGAGAAGCCGTAGGACCACTTGGTGACGAAGAGATAGTCGCCTTCGAGCAAAGTCGGCCGCATCGACCCGGACGGGATCGAGAACGGCTGGAACAGGAGCGTGCGGATGACCAACGCAAGCAGCAGGGCCTGGACGATGACGCTGACGGTTTCGCCAAGTCCACCGGATTTCTTCTGGGTTTTTTCAGCCACGCTCATGTCGTCCTCGATTGTGCGTTGGATGGTATAGAGTCTCGGCGCGCGCTGGGCAACGTCATGCCGGTGGTCAGATGCAATCAATGTGGCGCTTCTTCGACCGGCAACGCTTCAATGATCACAAAGGCTTGAGCGAGCGGAAAATCATCGGTTATGGTGAGGTGGATCACGGCTCGGTGCCTTTCAGGCAGGATTTCGTCCAGCCGCGCTGCCGCCCCGTTGGTGAGCGCCATGGTCGGCTTGCCGCTGGCCAGGTTGACGACCCCCATGTCACGCCAGAACACACCCTGTGCAAGACCGGTGCCCAACGCCTTGGCGCAGGCCTCCTTGGCGGCGAAACGCTTGGCGTAGGAGGCCGCACGCGCCGCGCGGTTTTCAGAGCGCGCCTGTTCGATCTCGGTGTAGATGCGTTGGATGAAGCGCTGACCGTGACGTTCCAACGACTTCTCGATGCGTCTGATGTCGATGAGATCGCTGCCGATACCGATAATCATTCGGCGGGAACTTCCGGCCCGGTTTTTCCAGCCTTTGCCGCTCTTTCGGCCAGACGCTTGCGGCGCTGCTCCTGGAAAGTGACCATGCCCCAGCGGGTGATGCCGTAAAACAGCAGCCCGAAAACCAGGCCGAGCGGTATTGCGCCAACCGTCATCGGCTTCAGCACCGGTCCCCACAATTGCGCAAAGGAAAGATTGTGCAGCATGTCGCCGAGATGGGCAGGCGGTCCGTGTGCCGGCAGGTGTTCATGCAGGATCAGCTTGCCGACCTCCCAGGAGGCGGCCCATAGCAGCGGAAAGGTAAGGGGGTTGCCGAAGACCGTGCCGAGTGCTGCGGCAACCAGATTGCCGGCGATCAGCCAGCACAGGATGGCGGCAATGATGAAGTGGAAGCCAAGCGGGAAAAACGACGCGAATACGCCCGCCGCAACACCGGCGGCCACGGCATGCGGCGTGGCTCTAAGCCGCAGGATGCGCTTGGAAAAATACCGCAGCGAGCGCGAGAACGAGCGGCGCGGCCACAAATAAGTACGCACCCGCTCTAAGAAACCATCAGGCTTGCGCCGTCGAAAAAGCACTCTGTTCCTGTTCCTAGTTCCGTCAATAGCTTCACGCCGGCTTCTCCAGCCGGGCGCGACAGCCCCATGCTGCGCTCTGCGGTCGCCGAAAAGCAACTACGACTTTGATATAGCGATGCGCTGGCCGAAGAACAACGAGGCCGAGGGCATCCGCTCGGTGGCCGGTCGCGCCAGCCTTGGGTATCGCCGTTCTGAACAGGGCATGATCGCGGCGAATTTAAGGAGGGCCACTTAGGGTCGATATTCGCTGACCTCGACGAGATTGCCGTCCGGGTCACGAAAATAGACGGACATCATCGCGCCACGAGCGCCGGCACGCTCGACCGGGCCGACCTCTATCACCACGCCATTGGCGGCGAGGTTGGCACATATCTCGGCGAGCGGACGGGCGGCAATCAAGCAGAAATCTCCGGAGCCCGGGGTCGGCGCCTCGGCCTTCGGCTCGAAGGTGTGCCCGACCTCATGCACATTGATCTTTTGCGTTCCAAACAGCAGCGCCGTCGGCCGGTCCGGCTCGTCGAGGCGCTTGAAGCCAAGCACGCGCTGATAGAAGGCGCAGGTGTCTTCAACGGAGCGAACCGTCAGCACGAAATGGTCGATACCAGCAATCACGGCAGCGCCTCTTGACTTGTTTTATGCATTTCTTTGTCCCAAAACCGCTGCACATGCTCGGTTCAAGCCCGAGGATAAGCTTTGGGCGACATGCATTAGATATTGCGGCTGCCCGGCTTGATCGCCGGTAGGGCGGCAAGCTCGGGCGGCAGCCTGTCGGCCGGATAGGCCGGAACCTCGTATTCGGCGAGCGCGATCAGCGGCACGCCGACATCGGTCTTGCCGGCCGAGCGGTCAATGATGCACGCAGCGGCAACGACATCGGCGCCAAGTGCGCGCAGACAGTCGATGGTCTCGCGGATCGACAGGCCGGTGGTGACGATGTCCTCGACAATGACGACGCGCGATCCCTTGGCGATCTCGAAGCGGCGCAGCCTGAATTCGCCCCCTTCCCGCTCGACCCAGATCGCCGGCACACCAAGATGGCGCGAGGTCTCATAGGCCGGGATCAGCCCGCCGATCGCCGGGCCGACGACGTAGTCGATCCTGCCGGGCACGCCAGTGCGGATCTTTTCGGCGAGCGCCTTGCACAAGCGCTCGGTCTTGTCGGCATGCATGAAAACGCGCGCCTTCTGCAGGAAGACCGGGCTGCGCAGGCCGGACGTCAGGATGAAATGCCCTTCAAGAACGGCGCCGGCCTCGCGGAAAATGCCCAGCACTTCGTCGGTGTTCATCTTTCACTCCATGCCCATGGTGAATGTGAATGGTGAATTGTAGTGAGTAGTGAGTGCACTCTCTTTCACTATTCACTATTCACTATTCACTATTCACTATTCACTATTCACTATTCACTATTCACTATTCACCCATTCACGCGTCGCGCGTCGCTGACGCTCGAATTGTCCTTTAGCTGCGACAGCAGCCTGTTCAAGTGCTTGAGGTCCCACACTTCGAGATCGATCAGCATTTCGGTGAAATCGGGCGCGGTGCGCACCATCGACAAAGTGTGGATGTTGGCATCGTTGGATGCGACGACTTGCGCAATGTCGGCTAGCGAACCCGGCGCGTTGATGGCGGTGACCGAGACGCGCGCCGGGAACCGCTCCTTGGTGCGCTCGTCAATATCCCAGCGCACGTCGATCCAGCGCTCGGGCTGGTCGTCAAAGGCCTGCAACGCCGGCGACTGGATCGGATAGATGGTGATACCGGTTCCCGGCTGCACGATGCCGACGATGCGATCGCCTGGCACTGCCCCTTCCGGCGCGAAGCGCACCGGCAAATCGCCGCGCACACCGCGGATCGGCACCGCATCGTCGCGCGGCTGGTTTTTATCCTTGCGCGCGGCGCGGCCCGGAATCTGGAACAGCATGCCGGCGGCATTGCGGATCTTCGACCAGCCCTCCTCGCGCTGCTTGGGCGCGACCAGCGTGACGCGCTCGTCCTTGTAGTCGGGAAACACCGCCTTCATGACATCGGTGGAGGCAACTTCGCCTCGGCCGACCGCGGCCAGCACATCCTCGATGTCCTTGCGCGCGAGGCGGTGCAGCACCGGCTTCAGGCTTTCCTTGGTGAAGGTCTTGCCGGACCGTTCGAAGGCGCGCTCCAGAATGCGGATACCGAGACCTGAATATTGCTTCCGAATAGCGTTCTTGGTGGCGCGGCGGATGGCCGACCGCGCCTTGCCGGTAACCACCACCGATTCCCATGCCGCAGGCGGCACCTGCGCCTTCGAGCGGATGATCTCAACCTCGTCGCCGTTCTTCAGCTCCGTCATCAGCGGCATGATGCGGCCATTGACCTTGGCGCCGACGCAAGTGTCGCCGACATCGGTGTGGACGGCATAGGCAAAGTCGATCGGCGTGGCGCCGCGCGGCAGCGCGATCAGCATGCCCTTCGGCGTAAAGCAGAACACCTGGTCCTGGAACAGTTCCAGCTTGGTGTTTTCGAGGAAGTCCTCGGGGTTGTCGCCTTCGGCAAGCTGCTCGATGGTGCGCCGCAGCCAGGCATAGGCATTGGTTTCCTTCGAGATCGCATGGGCGGCACCATTCATCTTGCCGCCGGTATCCTTATAGATCGAATGAGCGGCGACGCCGTATTCGGCGATCTTGTTCATCTGGTAGGTGCGGATCTGCAATTCGACGCGCTGGCGCGACGGGCCGACGATGGTGGTGTGGATCGAGCGGTAGTCGTTCTGCTTCGGCGTGGAGATGTAGTCCTTGAAGCGGCCGGGCACCATCGACCAGGTGGTGTGGATGGCGCCGAGCGCCCGGTAGCAGTCCTCGACGGTATCGACGACGACGCGAAAGCCGAAGATGTCGGACAGCTGCTCGAACGACAACGCCTTGGCTTCCATCTTGCGGAACACCGACCACGGCTTCTTCTGCCGGCTCTTGACCTCGGCCTTGATCGAATATTTGTCGAACAGCGTGGAGAGCGCCTTCTCGATTTCGGACAGCACGCCCTTGTTGCGCTCGAAAATTTCGGCCAGCCGTGCGGTGACGGCGCGGTAGGCTTCCGGATTGATGAAGCGGAAGGCGATCTCCTCGAGCTCCTCGCGCATGCCTTGCATGCCCATGCGCCCGGCCAGCGGCGCATAGATATCCATCGTTTCCTCGGCGATGCGCAGGCGCTTGGCTTCCGGCACATGGTCGAGCGTGCGCATGTTGTGCAGGCGGTCGGCGAGCTTGACGAGCAGCACGCGAACGTCTTCCGAGATCGCCAGCAACAGCTTGCGTAGGTTCTCCGCCTGCTCGGCCTTTTTGGAGACGAGGTCGAGCTTCTTCAGCTTGGTCAAGCCTTCGACCAGCTTGCCCATTTCCGGGCCGAACAATTCGTCGATCTCGGCCCTGGTCGCCGTGGTGTCCTCGATCGTGTCATGCAGCAAGGCAACGGCGATCGTCGCCTCGTCCATATGCATTTCGGTGAGGATGGCGGCGACTTCGAGCGGATGCGAGAAATAGGGATCGCCGGAAGCGCGCTTCTGGTGGCCATGCTTCTGCATGGCGTAGACATAGGCCTTGTTGAGCAGCGCCTCGTTGACGTCAGGCTTGTAGCGCTGGACGCGCTCGACAAGCTCATACTGACGCATCATGGGCGGGATCTCGCAATGCTGAAATGAATCATGCGCCGCACTGGCGTACGGCGCATGTCATAGATAGCCACGAAACTGCCGACGCGAAAGTGTCGGCAGTTGTCGCTAAGATCAATAATCGTCGCTTTTTTCCGGCGGCACCAAACCTTCGATGCCGGCCAACAGGTCTTCTTCGGTCATGCGATCGAAGGTGACGTTGTCCTCGGCGTCGTCGGCATCGGTGGCCGCAACGGCGCTGCCGGTCTGGTCGGCAATCGCCTCGCCATCGGCTTCCGGCTCATCGACCTCGACATGCTTCTGCAGCGAATGGATGAGATCTTCCTTGAGGTCGTCCGGCGACAGCGTCTCTTCGGCGATTTCGCGGAGCGCAACGACCGGGTTCTTGTCGTTGTCGCGCGGTACGGTGATCTGCGCGCCCTGGCTGATCTGACGGGCGCGGTGGCCGGCCAGGAGCACCAGCTCGAAGCGGTTGTCGACCTTGTCGATGCAATCTTCAACGGTTACGCGGGCCATGAGTTGCCCCTTTCATGCCTGGATTTAATGGAAAACAGGCGCGGTCCATAACCCGAACGCCGCCAAAATACAAGCTTTTATGGCGGTGCGCAGCTCCGACGCGGGCCGCCTGCGACGACACAGCGCCGATCACAATTGCTTGCAGTGCGGCATGGCGCCTTGGATTGCCGTAAAACTGGCGTTATCTCGAACAATGAAGGCCAACAGGTCTATTATCAGACCGGTATCAGACTGGCCGGTAGTCGCGACGCATTTAGACGACCGCTTATTTCGAAAAAGGACATTTTTCCATGTTCGATCCTCGTGAAAAAATCGCTCTCTTTATCGACGGTGCAAATCTCTACGCCACCTCGCGCGCGCTGGGTTTTGACATCGACTACCGCAAACTTTTGTCGAGCTTCCAGAAACGCGGCTATCTGCTGCGCGCCTATTACTACACCGCGCTGGTCGAGGATCAGGAATACTCCTCGATACGTCCGCTGATCGACTGGCTCGATTATAACGGCTTCAAGGTGGTGACCAAGCCGGCCAAGGAATTCACCGACTCGACCGGCCGGCGCAAGATCAAGGGCAATATGGATATCGAGCTGACCGTCGATGCGCTGGAGCTTGCCGACGTCGTCGACCATTATGTCATCTTCTCAGGCGACGGCGATTTCCGTACGCTGGTCGAGGCGCTGCAGCGGCGCGGGCGCAAGGTGTCGATCGTCTCGACGATGGCGTCGCAGCCGCCGATGATCTCCGACGATCTGCGCCGCCAGGCCGACCATTTCATTGACCTGATGACACTCAAGAACGAAGTCGGCCGCGATCCGTCGGAGCGGCCGGTGCGTCGGCCCGAACCGGCCGAAGTCGACGAGGAAGACTATTGACGGTCGTTGCCTTGACCGCGCCCCTGGTCGTCTCGCCCGAACCCGATCGCGATTGCCCGCTCTGCCCGCGGCTGCACGACTTCATCGCCGAGTGGCGGCGGCGCGAGCCGTCCTGGTTCAACGCGCCAGTGCCGACCTTTTTGCCGCCGGAAGGCGAGGATGCGGTGCGCTTGCTGATCGTCGGCCTGGCGCCTGGCCTGCGCGGGGCGAACCGGACGGGGCGCCCCTTCACCGGCGATTTTGCCGGCGACCTGCTCTACAACACGCTGATCGCGCACGGCTTTGCGCGCGGCGAATTCAAAGCGCGACCAGATGACGGGCTGGAGCTTGTCGGTTCGGCGATTACCAATGCGGTGCGCTGCGTGCCGCCGGATAACAAGCCGGTTGGCGCCGAGATAGCGACCTGCCGGACGTTCCTGGTACCGACGATTGCGCGGTTTCCAAATCTGCGCGCTGTGCTGGCGCTGGGCTCGATCGCGCACCAGTCGACCGTGCGGGCGCTCGGCCAACGCGTTGCCGCCTATCCGTTCCGGCATGGTGGGCAGCAGCAGGCCAATGGCATCACGCTGTTTTCCAGCTATCATTGCTCGCGCTACAACACCAATACCGGCGTGTTGACGGAAGCGATGTTCGTCGACGTCTTCAGTCAGATAGAAGCTTTTCTGAAGACATAGAGTCGGACGAGGCCCGCCAGGGCACGAGCCTTAGATTCGGGCGATCGCAAACAACCAGGCCAGGAGATCCAGCAACCACAGAAACAGTGCAAGCTGCAGCGCGACGCGCAGGCGTTGGATGATCCGCCAATTGCTGGCCATGTCGGATTTGATGCGCAGCAAGCGCTCATTGCATCCCGTCCACGGTTGCGGGAGGGTGCTGGTCGACGAAGTCCTGGGGCAGCTTCTTGGGATCGAAACGGAACGTATAGTTATAATACGGCCACAACATAATCGCGACCAGCAGTCCGATCAGAAAAAGCAACGTCAGTGCCAGCCAGTCCCAAGGCCCTACGCCATCCAGGAGCGCCCTGCCTCTAAGGAGAGAACTCGCGAACGCAGTTGCGAAAATCAGATTGCCGGCGCGCGTATTGAGACTTTCAACCACGCCCTGCTGGTGTTGGAGGCCACGCACCGCCTCCGCGTAGACAAATGCCAGGCGGGGGTCGCCGCCGTCCGTCGCTGCAGGCGGGGCGTTGCTGTCGTTGGTTGATGAAGGGCGCTCCGGCATCAAATGTACTTAGCACAGCGCCACCTGCGATATGAATTGGCGAAGGCTTCGTCGTCATCGCGCCACTGAGGGTGCTTTCGGGCGGACAGGAATAGTGTCAATCCGACGCCGTCGCTTCAGGCGCTGCGGCAAACAACGCGGCCAGCGTCGCCGGCCCGCCTTGGAGAACATTCAGGTCGACGTCGCCGCTGATGCCGTCGACGCGGCCCCGGTTGTGGTACTGCCAGTAAATCCAGGCGTCATGGCCTGGCCGCAGCGCCAGCGAACGCAGCCAGCGCGGGCGGCCGGCTACCTGCCCGGCATAGGCTTGGGCGGCCTCGTCGGTCACATAGAGGATCGCCGTCTTGCCGAACGCTGCTTCGACCGGGCCGAGGAAGGCTGAGAGTTCGGCGCTCAGCTGTTCGGGAGTTGGCCGCTGCGGGCAATTGCCGCCGAACTCGATGTCTACCACCGGCGGCAGCAAAGGCTGATCGCGCGGCACCACCGAGATGAAGTTGCGTGCCTGATCGGCACCCGGCCTGCAGAAGGTGAAAAAGTGATAGGCGCCGACGGCAAGGCCGGCGGCGCGGGCCGCACGCAAATTGCCCGCGAAGGCATCGTCGACATGGTCGCCGCCTTCAGTTGCCTTGATAACGGCGAAGGCGACATCGTCGGCGGCAACACGCCGCCAGTCGATCTGCCGCTGATGGTGGGAAACGTCGATGCCCCTGATCGGATATTTGCCGCGATCCGGAGAAAACGTCTGAAAGTAGGTATAGCCGCCGGCCAGGATGAGGCCCGCCATGAGCAGACCGGCAGCACCCCACAAGACGATCCGGTTTTTCAACAGAGACCTATCCCCATTGGTCCGCCCTGCCCGCCGCTATGGCTCCGGGCGTTCGTCGCTCGAAAAGCCAAATCATTGGCTTTCCTCCGCTTCGGACCGCCCCTCACCCTCGCTCTTTCAGCAGCCGGCCCTTCTCGCGCGACCAGTCGCGCTGCTTTTCGGTCTCGCGCTTGTCGTGCAGCTTCTTGCCGCGGCCAACGGCGAGCAGCAGCTTGGCACGGCCCTGGTCGTTGAAGTAGATCTTCAGCGGCACCAGCGTCATGCCTTCGCGGTCGACGCTTTGCGCCAGCTTGGCCATCTCGCGCTTGTTGAGCAGGAGCTTGCGGCGGCGGCGTGGCTCGTGGTTAAAGCGGTTGGCCTGCAGGTATTCCGGCAAATAGGAATTGATCAGCCAGATCTCGCCGCCCTCGACCGATGCGTAGCTGTCCTGGATGTTGGCCTGGCCCTGGCGCAGCGACTTCACCTCGGTGCCGGTCAGCACAAGACCGGCCTCGATCGTGTCGAGCACCTCATAGGAAAACCGCGCCTTGCGGTTTTCCGCAACGGTCTTGTTGTTGGGATCGGCTTTTCTGACTTGATTCATGATGCGGAGAGGTGGCGCCTCATCCCTAGTTTATCAAGCCGGCGTGCTTCATCGCTGCGTCGATCTTCTCGGCGGTCGACAGATCGACCGTCATTAGCGGCGAGCGCAGCACGTTTTCGACCTTGCCCAGCTTCGACAGCGCATATTTCGCGCCCGAAACGCCGGGCTCCATGAAAATCGCCTTGTGCAGCGGCAACAGACGGTCCTGCAGGTCGAGCGCCTTGGCACTGTCGCCGGAAAGCGTTGCCTCCTGGAATTCGGCGCAGAGCCTGGGCGCGACATTTGCTGTCACCGAGATGCAACCGACACCGCCATGCGCGTTGAAGCCGAGTGCCGAGGCGTCTTCGCCGGAGAGTTGGATGAAATCCTTGCCGCAGGTGGCGCGCTGCTCTGAAACCCGCTCGACCTTGCCGGTGGCATCCTTGACGCCGACGATGTTCTTGAAGTCGTGCACCAATTGCCCCATCGTCTCCGGACTCATGTCGACCACCGAGCGCGGTGGAATGTTGTAGATGATGATCGGCAGGCTGGTCGCCTTGGCGACGGCGGCGAAATGCGCATAGAGGCCGCGCTGCGTCGGCCTGTTGTAATAGGGCGTGACGACAAGGGCCGCGTCGGCGCCCGCCTTCTCGGCATACTGAACCAGGCCGACCGCCTCTTCGGTATTGTTGGAGCCGGCGCCGGCGACGACCGGAACCCGGCCCTTGGCGACCTCGATGCAAACCTTGACGACTTGGCGGTGCTCGTCATGCGACAGCGTCGGCGACTCGCCGGTGGTGCCGACCGGGACCACGCCCGTCGTGCCTTCCGCGATCTGCCAGGCTATGAACGCGCGAAAGGCTTTCTCGTCGAAACGGCCGCTCTTTTCGAACGGTGTGACGAGCGCGGTCAGCGAGCCTCTCAGCATGTCGTCCAACTCCTTGGGGCCTTTCGGGTTTTGTCGTGCGCGCCTTCTAGCCGAAAGCGAAGCGGCGCACCATAGTCTCGACATTGTTGCGCGGCAAGCATTGCGCCGGCAATCGTAATTCGAACGACCTCAAAGATTTTCTTTACGGGCCCTTCACCACCGACGAATAGGCTTCGGTTCAACTGTGCCTGCTGTAACGTCGAAGAACAGGAAATGACCAGATCCATGCCGGCCAGGCGGCCTCATCTTTTCGCGCTTTTCGGCGCGATCGTACCGCTGATACCCGGCGCGGCGATCGGCGGCAGCGTCGATGTGCGGGTCACGTCGGCGATCCCGATGACGGCGCCTGACAACGATGCGCTGCAGCAGTCCCCGTCGCCGTCCGCCAGCGTTGCGATGCTGAAGAGCGGTCTCGACGCGCTGGCGGCAAACGACATTCAGCGCGCGCGCCAGGTGCGCGAGGCGCTGCCGGCCAAATCGCTCGATCGGCACATCCTTGCCTGGGCGATAGCGCTCTATGGCGGCGACCAGGTGCCGAGCGGCGACATCGCCGATGCCGCGAAGATGCTGCCGAACTGGCCGGGCACGATCGCCTTGCGCAAGAACAGCGAGCGCGCGCTCTATCGCGAGAACCCCGCGCCACATGTCGTGGTGCGGGCGTTCGACGGCAGCCAGCCGCTGACCTTCGAAGGCGTGGTGATCCTGGCCCGCTCCTATGTAGCGCTGGGCGATACGAAGGCGGCGCGCTCGGTGCTGTCGCCATTCTGGCGCACCGAAAAGCTCGAAGCCAGGGACGAGGCGGCGGTCATCCGCGAGTTCGGCGCGCTGATCCCGGCCGCTGACCATCGCTTCCGCATGGAGCGCATGTTCTATGCCGACCGGGTCGCTTCGGCGCTGCGCGTCGCCGGTCTCGCCGGCGCCCAGCAATTGGCCGACGCCTGGGCGGCAGTCACCAAAGGCGACAAGAACGCGGCCAAGCTGCTGAAGGCGGTGCCGACAGCGCAGCGGGCGGCCGGCTATCTCTTTGCCGAAGCCGAATATCTGCGCAAGCAGCAGAAATTTTCCGACGCCGCCGCGCTGGTGATGAAAGCGCCGGGCGACCGTGACGCGCTGGTCGATCCGGACGCCTGGTGGGTCGAGCGCCGGGTGCTGTCGCGCGAGCTGGTCGACCAGGGCGACATGAAGACCGCCTACAGAATAGTCGCCGCGCACGCCGCCGAAAGTGCCGCCAATGCCGCCGAGGCGGAATTCCACGCCGGCTGGTACGCGCTGCGCGGCCTCAACGATCCCGGCACCGCCGCCAAGCATTTTGCGCGAATCGCGGAGCTCGCCCAAGGGCCGATGTCGCTGTCGCGCGCCTATTACTGGCTCGGCCGCGCTGCCGAAGTCGGCGGGCCCGGCAATGCGAAGGATTATTTCAGCCGCGCCGCCAGCTACGGCACGACCTTTTACGGCCAACTCGCAGGCGAGCGCGTCGGCCGGCAGACCCTCAACATCGTCTACCCCCAGCCAAGTGCCGCCGACCGCCGGAATTTTGCCACCCGCGAGGCGGTCAGCGCCATCAAGCGGCTGCAGGAGGCCGGCTATGACCGCTACGCCGAAACGCTCTACCGCGACCTTGCCGGGCAGCTGAACAGCCCCGGCGAACTGGCGCTGCTTGCGGCGCTGGCGGAAAGACAAGGCAACCATTTCATGGCGCTGAAGGTCGGCAAGATCGCCGGCGCCCGCGGCATCGACGTCGGCGCGCTGTCGCATCCGCTCGGCGTCATTCCCGACACCGCCAACGTCTCCGGCTCGGGCAAGGCGCTGGCCTATGCGATTGCCCGCCAGGAAAGCGAGTTCAACATCGGCGCTGTCTCCAGCGCCGGCGCGCGCGGACTGCTGCAGCTGATGCCGGGCACGGCCAAGCAATTGGCGAAGAAGGCCGGCATGACATTTTCTCAGGCCCGGCTGACCACCGATGCCGGCTACAATGCAACGCTCGGCGCTGCCTTTCTCGGCGAGCAGCTCGGCCGTTTCGATGGCTCCTACGTGCTGACCTTCGCAGGCTACAATGCCGGCCCCACCCGCGCCGCCCAGTGGGTGGCGAAATACGGCGATCCGCGTGGCAAGGACGTTGACGCCATCGTCGACTGGATTGAGCGAATTCCCTATACGGAAACAAGAAGTTACGTCCAGCGCGTGATGGAGAATTACGAGGTCTACAAGATGCGCATTTCCGGCAAATACGACATTGTCGGGGATCTGGTGAACGGCCGGGGGTGACGACCGGGCCTCAAGCCAAGTCAGGCTGCGATCCTTCGCGCCCCCTGTCCTGCCGGACATTTCCCCCTCTAGTGGGGAGATTGGCAGCTTCGCTGAGGGGTACTTTTCCGCAACTTGGGATGTTATCGAAACGGAGATGATGGCCGATCTCCCCCTTGAGGGCCCTCGTGGAGGAGAAGTCCGGCAGGACAGAGGGGGCGCTGTCCCGCCGACATCTCGAAGATTCTCAGCGCCGACGCTTCGATTTGACCACCCCTGCCCTCGCCTGTAGCAGTCGGGAACGATCCGGCAACTGCGAGGAAGCGGTCCATATGGCAATCGAGCAGGGTTTTTCCGATTTCTTCTACGCCGCGCCGGACGGGCTGTCCCTGCACGCCCGCATCTACGGCGAAGCGAATTCCGGCCATTGGCCAGTCGTTTGCCTGCCCGGCCTGACCCGCAATTGCCGTGATTTCCACGAGCTGGCGCTTTATCTGTCGACGCGGGCGAAGCGCAAGGTCGTCGCTTTCGACTGTCGCGGGCGCGGGCAGTCCGCCTACGATGCCGATATCGGCCACTACAATGTCGGCACCGAAGCGGGTGATATTCTCGCCGGGCTGGCAGCACTCGGCATCGAAGAGGCTGCCTTCATCGGCACGTCGCGCGGCGGACTGATCGTCCACGTGCTCGGGGCGATGCGGCCGGCCGTGCTGAAGGCCATCGTCTTCAACGACATCGGCCCGGTGATCGAGCCGCAAGGTCTCGCCCATATCCGCTCCTATCTCAACCCCATGCCAAGGCCGAAGACGTACGCCGAGGTGGTCCGCGACCTGCGCAGCATCCATGGCGCGGATTTTCCGGCGCTGACCGATGCGGATTGGGAGCGGATGGCGTCAGCCCTCTACCGCGAGACCAAGGAGGGATTTCTGCCCGACTTCGACCCGAAACTGGTCGACACGCTGGCGGGCCTAGACCTCACTCAGCCGGTGCCTGATCTGTGGCCGCAGTTCGACGCGCTGGCGGCGGTCCCGATGCTCGTCATACGCGGCGCCAACTCGAAGCTGCTGTCCGCGGAAACACTCGAGCAGATGCGCACGCGCCATGCCGACATCGAAACGATCACGGTCGACGGCCAGGGGCATGCACCGTTCTTGGAGTCCGGGATCCTGCCGGGCAGGATCGCTGGTTTTTTCGAGCGGGCGGAGCGGCTGCGCGGTTGGAAGTAAAGCTCGAGAACTGAGGAATTTATTGGGCAGTGCTGCACCGACTGTGAGCGGCCCGAGACATAGGTGACGATTTGTACCGGACACATAGGTAACACTTTTCGGTTTTTGCCGGGAGG
>NZ_JAMYMK010000024.1:0-70891 GCF_040318565.1 Mesorhizobium sp. M1142 | reverse complement strand
TGTAAGCCAACGATAGGATGGCAAACTGTTCGCGATGTCCTCGCACAGCTGTTCGCGATGTCCCCGGTCCAAACAGGGGGGAGATGGCAGCTTCAGCGTCTCGCTTATCCGCAAGCATTGGAGATTGGCGAAAGCCAATGCGACATCCAATCTCCCCACTAGAGGGGGAGATGTCCGGCAGGACAGAGGGGGGCGCGAAGGAACGCGAGTTGCGCGATTTCGCAGCCCTGTCATCCCCTCCCCATCCCTCCCACCTGCTCCGCGGACAAAAACAGCAGCACCACGTCCGACATGCCGAGCAGCGGCGTGAAGGTGACGATGGTGATGCCGCCGGTGGCGTTGGTGCGGGTCAGCCCTTCGGAATAGATGTCGAGCGGCGGCTCCTCGTCGAACCAGACGCCGTGCAGCGTCTCGCCCTGCCACTTCTCGCGGCCCTTCTCGTAACTCTTGAACGACAGCACGGATTCGCCGGCCTGCACGTCGCCACCGCCGCCCCAGGCCACCACGACGCTGTCGAGCGCGCCCGGCGCCCGCCCCGCCATCGTGCTGAGGATCGCGTCGGCCGGGATCATACCGGTGCCCCACGCCGCCTGCTGCTGCGGCGGGCCGATCAGGATGCGCTGCGGGTTGTCGCGCGTGCTTTCGCCGGTGACGCCGGCCGCCCACATCCGAACCGGACAATCGAAAACCTTGCCTTGCCACCAGTCGGGATAGCGGCCGGTGAGGTGCATCGCCCACTCGGCGCCGCCGGCCCTGGTCTTGCCGAGCTGGTTGCCGGCCATGAACAGGCGTTCGCGATTGGTCGCGCCGGCGGCGTGGAATTCGGCCTGTCGGGGATAGGGCCGATAGGCGGCAAGCTGGTTAGTGCGGCGCCTCCGGTCCAGCTCCGCCAGCAGGCTGAGATATTCCTTCCTTGCCGCCCGGCTGTGCGAGGCCTTTTTCGAGGCCCGGCTTCTCGAGGAACGGCCTAAGGACGGCTTCGAGGCCGCGGATGCGCTGCCTGATTTCGTCATCGCTCAATGCATCCAGATTGTTGATGTTGACACTAAGATCCTTGGGCAGCACCGACAGCACGAGCTTCAGATACTGGTCGGGCTTTTCGGCGCGCACCTCGGCGATGACGCCGGCGCCATGGGCGCGGAAATCGGCGCGGATCGCTTCGAGAAAGCCGTCGGCCAGCGTCTTCTTCGCCCGCCTGGTCTGCTTGCCGGGTGCTTGATCGTGCGGCTGCGGATCGCCGGCGGAAGGAGCTTTGGCCATGCCCTACTCCGCCGTCCCGGCGGAGATCGCCGGCTTCTTGTTGCCTGGCCGCACGATGCGCTTGCGCGGCTTCGCTTTCTTGGCGGCGCGCGCCGACTTCGGCTTCGGCGGCTGGCTTGCCGATTTCGCATCGGTCGTCGTGCCAGGCCCCAATGTACTGGCGTCGGGCAACGCATTCAGCCTTGCCCTTAGAATTGCCGCCGCCTTGCCGTCGAGTGCTCCCAACGGGAAGCCGAAACCGCCGACCGCGTCGCCGGGGCCGCCGCGCACCATGCCGATCCGCACGCCGACGACAACCTGCTCGAAGCGGCCATGGCGTGCATAGGGTGCGGCGCCGGCGAACTCGCCAATAGCGCTGACGACCTCTCGGCCGTCATCGTCGATGATGATGGTGGCGTAACGGTTGGACATGGGGATGTTCTCTGGAGATGGGCGCTCAGTGGCGCGTTGGAAAATTTACGATTGGTGAGACTTGCAGTTCCGACGATCGCCAGAGCCGCGTTCCTTCGCGCCCGCCGACTTAACAGCCGGCAGTTCACGTAGCGTTTGGTCCAAAAATGAAGCCTGAAACAAAAAAACCGCCTCGGCGGGCGGGTCGTTGGAGCCAATTAGCACCATACCCAGATTAGTAGCATAGCTGCCGGCACAAAGCAAGAACAAAATGTGGCGCGGCGGCAGAAAAATGCGAATTTCCCTCGGTGCCTCGGCTGTCAGCCGGCAAGCTTGCGTTCCTTCGCGCCCCCCTCTGTCCTGCCGGACATCTCCCCCACGAGGGGGGAGATCGGCAGCTTTGGCGGCAGCGCCTTTTTGCACCTACAAAATTGGCGAAAGCGGCAATGACAGCCAATCTCCCCACTAGAGGGGGAGATGTCCGGCAGGACAGAGGGGCGCTGTCCCGCCGACTTCATAGCCAGCTCACGTAACGTCCGATCGAAAAAGAAGCCTGAAACAAAAAACCCGCCTCGGGAGGCGGGTCGTTGGAGCCAATTAGCACCATACCCAAATTAGTAGCATAGCTGCCGGCACAAAGCAAGAACAAAATTCACCTGAGACGCGAAAAAACGCAGAGTAGCCGATGGCGAAGCACACTGGAATGTCCGGCGAGACGCCACCGTCCGGATCAGAACAGGCATTCGCGCGTTTGACCCTTAGCCAATGGGAGCAAAAATCACGAACGTCGCCAATCTGCAACTCGAAGGCCTGCTTATGGCCATCGCATCGATCAATCAGGTCCTGGTCCGCAAGGGCGTGCTCTCCGTCGAGGACATAGACATCGCCTTGCGCAAGGCCGAAGCCAGCGAGACCAACGAGGAAAGGTCCGAGGGCATGTCGGCGTCGAGCCGCGACGCAGTCAACTTCCCGATTCGACTGCTGGAATTGGCCAATCAGTGTCAGCCGGAGACGGACATGCCGTCCTTCTCAAAACTGGCGCGCATGGTCGGTCAGATCAAGGAACCTTACAACGACCAGATGTGACGCGGCGATCATGACTGACGCAGCGACAACGGCTTGCTGCGGCGGGGCGGCAAGACTGCTGGCGACGGCTAGCGGCCCTGCAGGATCTTGATCAACTTGCTGCTGTCGGCCCCCGGCGAGGAAAGCCTGCGGTAGTCCGAGTAAGTCAGCCTGCCATTTGCAAGGGCATTAAAGAGCCGGTTACAAAAGGCGCTGTCGTATCTTGCGACGCTGACATTCATGATTGCTGCGTAAGTCTTTCTTTCGTTGAGCGGCGTGGACCTCTCGCGTGCAATGCATTCGTTGATCGCCACGCGCTTGGTGACAGGGCTGCCTTCAAGCGCGGTATGCATCGTGTTGAATTCGCCCTCGGTCAACGTGGTGCAGCCGGCAAGCAGTGACGCGCCGATCATGGCGGCAGCAAAACGCGTGGCGATGTTCATGAATTCCCTCAAGACCCGCGTCTTGCTTACCCGCCGAATGTTGGAAGTACAGAGGGAATGCAGGCACATCTACAAAAGCATAAACCTCGAACGTTTTTACTTTAGCTCTCGCCTTTATTTCAATCGACCTGCGATGGCTTGAATGACGGTATCCGGCCGTCCTCGATCGTCACGACGATGCTGGTGCGGATCGAGACGCCGGATCCGAAATTCCGGCATCACCCCCTGCCAAGCCTCAGCGCCAGGACGCGGCCCGGCCCGTGCACGGCGGCAAACAGCAGCCCGGCCAGGAAGGTGAAGTGATCGACGAAGAAGCCGAACTCCGCCTGGTTGCCGGCCCAGTGCGACGGCCCGTGGAAGGCGAAGCCCAGGAACAGCACATAGGCGCCGGCGACGAGTGCTGCCCATGAGAAGAAGGCGCCAGTCAGGAAGCATAGAACGAGGACGACCTCAAGCAGGGCTGCGCACCAGGCCAGGAAGAGCGGGAATGGAAACCCGGCCGCCGCGATATAGCCGGCGGTGGCGCCGATATCGACGAATTTGAAGATCACGGCCATCAGGAAGACGGCTGCGAAGATCAGGCGGGCGATGAGGATTGCCGCGGTCTGCCACGGCGACTGGACGGTTGATTGAGCGGTTTCCAAGGTCACGACGTCCTCCCAAGAGTTACGATGGTTGTGCCCCAAGGACGCACCACCAGCCGCAAGCCCGACATCATCCCCCGAAAAACCTGCAGGAGACAAGTGCGCGGGGAGAAGGCCTCGCAAGACCAGGTTTCCTCGCCCCATTCATGGGAGAGAGGTGGCGCGGCGAAGCCGCGACGGAGAGGGGACTGCGCCGGCAAAGAAAGGCCCCTCTCCGGCCGCTTCGCGGCCCTCTCTCCGCCGCGAGGCGAGGAACCCGAGCCTGGAACTACCCTAAGTTCACCCCCGGCTTGCTGATCGGCTCCCGTACCGTTCCATACTGGCTGCCCCAGCGGTCGGTCATCGCCCAGCGTATGTCCCAGAGTTCCGGGAAGAAGCGGTGGCGGGCGCCGGCCTCCAGCAATTCGACCGGCCTGCCCTTCAGCGATTTCGCGCCGAGGCCGATCGTGCGGTGGATGAGATAGAGGTGGTTGGCGCGGAATTTCTGGAACAGCTCGTCGAACTCGACCAGCGCTTCGGCAACGACATAGCTGTCGCCGTGATCGTAGCCGGTATCGTAGACATCCTCGACCGAGAGGCCGCGGCCGTCGAGGTATGACGCCTTGAAGGCCCGCCACAGATCCGGCGGCAGACGCAACAGCTGCTTGAAACCCGGCGATTCCTGACCGCTGCCATTGCCGAGCTGCAGCCGGATCTGCTGGTATTCCTTGGGCGACATGGTTTCGAGCAGGTCGAGCTGCGCCGTCATTAGCCGCATCAGCCGGTGCACGCGCCCCATCAGCGTGACGATGCGATGCGTGTCCTGCTTTTCCAGGAAATCGACGACATCGACCAGCGTATAGGCGATGAGCTTCATCCACAGCTCCTCGACCTGATGCACGATCTGGAACTGCAGCTCGTCGGCATTGACCATCTCGGCCAGCGGCTTCTGGCAGGCCAGCAGCCTGTCGCATTTGAGGTAGACGCCATAGTCGCGCATCTCAGGCGTTTCGATGCGGGCATAATAGTCCTGCTTGTCCATGGCCATGCTCCTTGCCGCGGCCGTTGGGCCGCAGGCGTTTGTTGGATCCCAGCCCCCGAGTCTAATCGCTTTCTTGCCGAACATTGTCCCTTTCTGTTATTCGATTGGCGAGAAATGAAGGACGAAAGCTGCTTCTGAAGCAGACAGAAAGAACGAATGATGCTGGATGCGGTCGACCGGAAGATCGTCGCGGCGCTCGAACGCGATGCCCGCACCTCCTTTGCCGCGCTCGCCGACGAGGTCGGCCTGAGCAAGACGCCGTGCTGGAAGCGGGTCAAGGCGCTGGAGGATGCCGGCGTCATCCGCGGCTACTCGACCCGGATCGACCCGGCCAAGCTCGGCTTCGGCATCGAAGCCTTCATCCAGGTGTCGATCGATTTCGAACTGTCGGACGCCTTCGAGGCGGCGGTCAAACAGCATCCGCTGATCCGCCGCTGCCACGCCACGACTGGCGAGGCCGATTATCTCCTGCAGATCGTCACCGTCGACATGATGGCGCTCGACAGGATGCTGCGCGAGGAGCTTAGCCGGCTGCCCGGCGTGCGGCGCACGATCACCTCGATGGCGATGCGCGAGATCAAGGGCGGCATCTCGTTCGCCAATGCCGTCGGGCATACACAGACCAAGCGATAGACCGGTCAGGCTCTGGTCATCAATTCGCGGCCCAGCCGCTTCGGTTGCTCGGCGCGCAGAACCACATTTGTCGTCACCGTGCCGTACCGGCCGATGCTGTCGACGATGCTTTCAAGGTCGGGCGGTGACGGGACCACGACCTTGACCAGAAAACAATCCTCACCGGTCACTCGCAGCACCTCGACCACCTCCGGCAATTGGGCGAACTTCTTCAGGCAGACCTGGATATGCTCGTGCGTGGTGCGCAGTCGGATGACCGCCATGGTGCCGAGCCCGAGCGCTGCCGAATTGATCACCGCCTTGTAACCGGTGATGACGCCGCGCTCCTCCAGCCGCTTCACCCGTTCCGAGGTGGCGGGCTGGGACAGTCCGACGCGGCGGCCAAGCTCGGAGATTCCGATGCGGCCATCCTCCTGCATGATCTCAATGATCGCCAGATCGGTGGGATCGAGCCTTGGCCGGTAATCGCCGTTCCGCATGATCGCCTTTAATCCATCGGATTTCTTTGCCGCTTTCCGATGATCTCTCATTCCGCCGCCGGGGAGAAGACCTAGAATTGCACGCGCTGCATCAGGAAAGAAGGGCTTCGCATGACCGAATTCATCATTGTGCCGGGCATCGACGGATCGGGCAAAGCCCACTGGCAGACTCATTGGCAGCAGGCAAACCCGGCGATGCGGCGGTTTAATCCGGCGAGTTGGGACGCGCCGGATTTCGACGACTGGGTGGCAGCATTGGAAACCGCTGTATGCCAGGCATGGACACCGCCGGTGCTCGTCGCCCATAGCCTCGGCTGTCTGCTGGTCGTACACTGGCAACGGATCTCCCCTCGCGAGATCAGCGGCGCGTTGCTGGTCGCGGTTCCGGACCCTGCGTCGCCGGCCTTCCCCTCCTCCGCCCGGGCCTTCGCCGACGCGCCGCAACAACGGCTTCGCTTTCCGTCGCTGATTGTCGCCAGCACCAACGATCCCTACGGCTCGCTGGACTATGTCAGGGCGAAATCCGAGCGCTGGGGCAGCGATCTCCATATCGCCGGGCCGCTTGGCCACATCAATGGCGACAGCGGGCTCGGCGACTGGCCGGTGGGAATGGAGCTGCTGACGGCTTTTCTCGGGCGAACGCAAGCAAGCGCCCGAGGCGCCGTGCTTCAGCCGTGACCGCAATGGGACGGCTACCTTGCCGCCGTCCTGATCTGGTTTGCGCCGCGGCGCCGCGCCTCAGTTCGATGCTGCGGCAGGTGTGCTGAGCTCCAGGAACGGCACTGTCGAACCCGGGATCATCGACTTCGGCAATTCGCCGTTCCATCTCTCCGCCTTGGTCAGTTCGACCAGCAGCGGATTGTTGGCGATTGCGGCGGCGCGAGCCTTGATGGCGCCCGCGGTCGCATCGCCTTCGACCCTGGTCTTGTAGGCGCTGGCCTCGGCTTCGGCCTTGACGCTGTCGGCGCGGCCCTTGGCCTGGGTGACAGCGATATCGGCCTTGATCTTTTCCTGCTGCAGGTTCTGTTCCTGCTTCTGCACCTCCACCTGCGCCGTCATCCTGGCTTCGACCGCCTGCTCGTAGGCGTCGGAGAAGTCGATGTTCTCGACCTGCACGCTGTCTATCATCACCGGGCCGTCGGTTACCGCCGCGATGGCGTCGGCAACGTCCTTGTTGAACTTCGCCCGGTTCTGGATAACCGACACCGCGTCGTACTGGCCGAACACGGTCTTGATCTCCTGCGGTGCTTTCCTGGCAATGACACGGTCGGCCAGTGCCTCGATCGATCCATAATTGGTGTAGACGTTGCTGACTTCGGCGGCCGGCACGTGGAAGTTGACGGTGACGCGCATGTCGGCCGGCTGCTGGTCGCGCGAATAGGCCTGCATGGCCGGCAGGCCGCCGCAAGCGTTCTGGTTCTCGCAGCCCCATTTGAGCACCTGCTGGCGCAGGCTGATCTTCTCGACGCGCTGTAACCACGGCAGCTTGAAATGCAGTCCGGGATCGACGACCGAACTCAGCGCCCCGTTGGTCAAGAGCACGCCGCGGTCGCCCTGATCGATCGTGTACCAGGATCCAAACAGCGCAAAGATGCCGAGCGCCACGATGAGGAGTGCGACCAGGCCGGAACCGATCGACCCCGACGCCGTCCCCGGCTTGCCCTGCGGACGGCCTGAATTGCCTTGCGTTTCGGTCATTACCCCACCCCAACCCGATTGCCCGTGCTGCTTTTGCCCACAATAGCGGCGGCATTGCAATCCTCTCGACATGGAAGGATCTTCGCGCCGGCCGGCCCCGGACCGGCGGGGTGGTTCAGGCTGGCTAGCGGATTTCCCCTGCAGCCGCGGCAGTACGCGTTGCCTGGCGTCTCCTTCTGCCGTTCGGCATCGCTTTTGCGCTTCGGGCAATCCTCGTAGTCGTGGTCGCGCCCACCGCAGTAGGAGCAGCATTTTGCCGGCGCGTCGGAGCGAAGCATCGTTGGCATGCACAAGGATGCACGAAAACCCGACAGATTGCGACGGCTTGCGCACCGGCAACGTCGATTTCGCCACGGAACCGCTGCCGCCGCATGAAAGTTATCTGCTCATTGCAACGGGAGCACAGGACATGGCCGACGACCCGAACCGCTACGAGACCGGAGCGAGGAAATATCCGGCAAAGATGAGCCCCGACGCGGCCGACCAATTTTCGCAGGATGCGGCCGGCAACAAGCCGCCTCCCGGCGGCATGGGATTGACCAGGCCGGCTGACGATTTCGACGACAAGACCCGGCATTCGGAGGGCCAGAACCCGCCGCGCGCAGCGATCCGGCCAGACCACAAGGCCACCGCCAAGAAGCCCGGCGAGGACGCAAAACGATGAACGTCGCCAATCTCCAACTCGAAGGATTGATGATGGCGATCGCGGCCGTCAACAACGCGCTGGTCCACAAGGGCCTGCTGTCGGTCGACGAGGTCGACATGGCGTTGCGCCGGGCCGAGGCGGCGATGACCAGCGACGAGCGTCTCTATGAAGACATGTCGCCATCCAACCGCGACGCCGTCTGCTTTCCGCTCAGGCTGCTGCAGGCGGCCAACAATGCCCAGGGCGAAACCGGCGTGCCGTCCTTTGCCGAACTGGCCAGGATGGTCGGCCGGACCAAGGAGCCCTATAACGACCAGATGTGATGGAGGACGCCATGGCCGACGACAAATCCAAGACCAAGCAGGATCGCAAACTGGTCTCAGGCGAAGAGCCTTACGAGGTCGCTGCCTTTGCCCGCAAATACGGCATACCGCAAAGCGAGGCCGCGACCATCATCAAGCGTTACGGCCCCTCGAGGAGGAAGCTCGACGCGCATATGGCGAGCCGCAACGCCTGAACCAATTCTGGCGGCGGCCGCCGTTCACGCCGGAAGCGTCCCTGCCCTGCCGCCTTGTCGAGAGTATCGGCACCGACAGCCGTGACCTGTCGGGTTCGCCCCTGTGGGGATTCAACGCCTGGTTTTGACAGCCGCGGAATACTCTCGCCGCGCAACAACTCATTTACCTCGACGCTGTACCAGTCCGGTGAGCAAAGCCGGGGGTCGGATGCAGGAACAATTATTGCGCTATGAATGTGTCATGGAGCCGAACGGCCGTTGGATGGTGTGGGACATCGTTCACGATCTGCCGGCGCAATTTTCGGAAATCGCGCTGATCGGCCTGAGCCGTCGTGAAGCGGTTTCGCTCTGCCGGCTGCTCAACGAGACGAGCCGTTCCGAGACGCGGCAGAGCCGGGCCTCCTGAGAAGCGCGTGCGTCTCAGGCCTGTCCAGGCGAAGAGGATTTTCATGCGATCGACAATATTCGGTCTGGTCCTGCTGCTGCCGGCGGCCGCACTGGCAGAACCGATCGAGACGCAGAAGATCATCACCGCGGCGACCGGCGATTGGAACGGCGACGGTGCCGCCGATCTGGCGATGATCGTCGAGACCGAGCCCGGCCATCCCATGGATCTGCATTTGTTCCTCAGGGACCGCGACGGTAATTTTCTCAGACCTGCCGGGGTCGTGCATGAACAGATTTACGGCGAATGGAAGGATTACGAGCGGCCGGGCCCCGCCAGATCCGACACCGAGCCCGAACTCACTGCGCTCCCCAACGGCTCGATCAAGCTCTATGTTCCGGCGATGGAGATCGGCAGCGAGCGGACCAACAAGACGCTGACGCTCGCCTGGCGCAACGGCACGTTCGTCGTCGCCGGTTTTGCCTATGAATATTGGGATTACATGGACGACAATGTTGCCGGCGACTGCGACTACAATGTGCTGACCGGCAAGGGCAAAAGCAGCAAGAAGTTGGCGGACGGCAGCACCAGGCAAGCGACCGTATCGGTCGAAGGCAAGGTCATCCCATTTGCGGAATGGACTCCGGGCACTGGCTTCAGCGCTTGCGGAGAGTGAGAGGTTTCGGTTGCCTCACTGCAGCGGCGGCTTCCACAGCAGACTGTTGCGATCGGCGGACTTGACGCGCAGCCAGGTTTCGCGGCCGTCGCGCAGCACCCGGAGCGGGATCTCGGCGCCCGCCGGGCCGCTGTTCCAAAGCTTGCGATAAAAATCGGCAAGCCCATCGACCGCCGTGTCGCGGACATCCGAGATGACATCGCCTTGGCGAAGGCCCGCCTGGGCGGCTGGACCGCCCTCGGCGACGCTCATCACCACGACCTTGCCGTCGCTCTCCGCCGAGAAGGCGCCGAGCCACGGCCGCGGCGGCTTGGCGACCTGCCCGCGCGTCAGCAGATCGTCGAGGATGGGCGGCAGAAGATCGATCGGCACCACCATGTTGATGTCGGCGACCTCGCCGTTGCGGCTCATCTGCAGGCGCAGCGAACCGATGCCGAGCAGCCTGCCATCCGCGCCGATGAGGCCGGCGCCGCCCCATGAAGGGTGAGCCGGCGCCGTGAAGATCGCCTCGTCGAGCAGATATTCCCAATAGCCGGCGAATTCCTGCTTGGTGACGATTCGCGCCCGCACGGAGCGGCCGACGCCGTCGGAGAGCACGACGGGATCGCCGATCTTCGCCCTGGACGCGTCGCCGAGCGCAATGGCGGGCAGCCCGAGCGGCGCCAGCGCCTGCACCAGGCCGAAGCCCGACTCCTGGTCGTAGGCGAGCGCATGGGCGGGAACCACGCGCCCGTCCTGGTCGGCCAGCCAGACCTCCTCGGCCTCGGTGATGAGATAGCCGATGGTGAGTACCAGCCCGTCGCCGCGGATGACCACGCCACTGCCCTCGCGGCGGGTGCCAAGTGTATTTGCCGTGAAGGCGTCCTCCGGCACGGTGGCGCGGACGGCCACGATGGATCGCAAAAGGGGTTCGATATTCATGCTTTGGTTCCTGGCAATGTTCGCAGGCTGATATGGGCTATAGGTATGGCGCAGGTGATCAGGCGCAAGAGGTGGCGCCGGCTTTGGCGTGGACCGGCGCCGCGCCGTTTGCGCCGGGTTTTGCAACAGCGCCGGCAGCCCTATCTGTACCTACGGCTATCCCAAGCTGCCCTATGCAAAGTTCCTCCGCCACTACCCACGTTGATATCTGATATCCTCCCAACCCAACCCTTCCAAAGGCCTGCCAAATGAACGACTACGCAACGGACCAATACACGCCGCCGAAAGTCTGGACCTGGAACAAGGCAAATGGCGGCGCTTTCGCCAGCATCAATCGGCCGATCGCCGGCCCGACGCACGACAAGAAACTGCCGGTCGGCAAGCATCCGCTGCAGCTTTATTCGCTGGCGACACCGAACGGCGTCAAGGTGACGATCATGCTGGAGGAACTTCTGGCGCTCGGCCACAGCGGCGCCGAATACGACGCCTGGCTTATCAGGATCAACGACGGCGACCAGTTCGGCAGCGGCTTCGTCGAGGTCAACCCGAACTCGAAGATCCCGGCCATGATGGATCGCAGTGGGAAAAAGCCGGTCCGCATCTTCGAATCCGGCTCGATCCTGCTCTACCTCGCCGAAAAATTCGGCGAATTCCTGCCGACGGAGCAGCCGGCTCGCGCTGAGACCCTGTCATGGCTATTCTGGCAGGTGGGCTCGGCACCCTATCTCGGTGGCGGCTTCGGCCATTTCTATGTCTATGCGCCAACGAAGATCGAATATGCCATCGACCGCTTCGCCATGGAAACCAAGCGGCAGATGGACGTGCTCGACCGACGCCTCGCTGAAAGCGAGTATTTAGGCGGCAGCCACTATACGATTGCCGACATTGCGGTGTGGCCCTGGTACGGCGGGCTGGCCAAGGGCCGCATGTATAACGATTCCGGCGAGTTCCTGGAGGTGGAGCAGTACAAGAACGTGCAGCGTTGGGCCGACGCCATCGACGCGCGGCCGGCGGTCAAGCGCGGCCGCATGGTCAACCGCACCTTCGGCGAGCCTTCGATGCAACTGCACGAGCGCCATGATGCCAGCGATTTCGAGACCAAGACGCAAGACAAGCTCGCGGCGGCCAAAAGCTAAGCCGACGACGCGCCGATCTCTCGCCTTGTAGGGGAGATCGGCAGCTTCGGCCGACTGCTCAGGCCGTCTCTACCGCCGCCATCCACAGCCGGCATCAACAAAAGGGAAAAAGGGAGCTTGCCAGCCGGTTGTAAAATGTGGCGTTGGGCACGGTCGTACAAGCAGCAGGCAGGTTTTCCCGCTAGCTCAAAAACGACCATATGAGTTGGGCGATATATATTAGTTGACTAAACTAGCGGAACGTCCAATGCACATTCCCAGAACCGAACATGTCCTGTCTAGACCATCATATCTATATGGGACATTACTACATAAGCTGAACGCGACCTCGACGGTTCGGCGGCACTGCCCTCAGACGCCGCGGCTTTACCTCCGCGCTTTTCGCCCCGGATCCGTAGATCAACCGGACGACGAACAGGAAATATCCAACCTGCATGACGATCAAGGTCAAGATCGTCCAGGCCAGCGTCTTCCAGATTGAACCCGTCGCAAGGTAAGTCGAGATCGCCACGATGGACGATATGGTGGTCAGCCCCACCAGGAACCGTGGAAAGTTCATGACTTTTGCGCCGCCCCGTAACTCGCAACAGCCGGGACGAACTCCCCTAACCCATTACCCCGGAGCAACGTTTTCACTATTTTGGCAATTGCGCAACCACCAAATAGAACAGCAGTTAACGCATGCTTCCGTGATCAAGGGCTGTGTGTCAGGTCACCAAGGTGGGCTGGCTTGGACGGCGGCTGCGCGTCCCTCCTCCCCGACCAGCTCTCCATAACCCCTCACAACCCCATCAAGCCCACGTATTCGCCACGTCTCCCCTTCGCACGCCTCGAGATAGGACTGGCCGAGCGGGACTTTCCCTCCGCCGTCCGGCAGGTCCAGCACGTAGACGGGATTGCAGATGCCGGACAGGCGCGCACGCAAGGCGCTGACCAGCGCCTGGCCCTCGGCGATCGTGGTGCGCCGGTGCGCCATTCCGCGCACGAGGTCGCCGTGGTGCAGGTAATAGGGTTTGACGCCAAGGCGATACATCAGCTCGCGGCACAGCTCTTCCAACACCTCGACCGTATCGTTCACGCCTTTCAGCAGAACGCTCTGGTTCAGCAGCACGAAGCCGCCCTGCCTTAAAGTACGGCAGGCCCGCTCGGTCGCCTCCGTGATTTCGCGTGGATGGTTGAAATGGGTGACGACAGTGACCATCAGCCGGCCCTGCAAGGCTTGAACCAACCGGCCGGTGACGCGCGACGGCAGCGCGACGGGTACGCGAGTGTGGATGCGCAACAGCCGCACGTGCTGGATCGCCTCGAGACGGGCGCGGATTTCCGCCAGCGCCTTGTCCGGCAGCGACAGCGGGTCGCCGCCGGTCAGGATCACCTCGCGGATTTGCGGATGGGCCGCGATATAGGCGAAGGCCTCGTCGAGAGCTTCGCGCGTATAGCCGCGGCCGATCGAGGTCAGCTGCTCCTTGCGAAAGCAGAACCGGCAATAGACGGCGCATTGATAGGTCGGGAACAGCAGAACCCGGTCGGCATGGCGATGCGTCAATCTCGGCACCGGACTGAAGGCGTGGTCGGCGATCGGGTCGTCGAGCTCGCCCTCCTGCTCTGCCAGCTCGTCGGGCGACGGGATGACCTGAAGCCGTATCGGATCGGCGGGGTCGTTCCAGTCGATCAGGTCGAGATAGGCCTTGGGGATGCGAACCTTGTGGCGCGTGGCCGCAGCTTCGGCCGCCGCCCGCTCGGCTGGCGACAGCGGCAGCGAATCCAGATCGCCTACATGCCGCACGCCGACGCGAACATCGTCCCGCCATGCGGCATCCGCTTCGCGAGCGCGCCGGTCATCGGCTGTCATGCCGGCCGCATCGACCGCCATGCTGGCGTCGGGGATGTCGGGATGTGAGGTCATTGCAGGCTCCTTCAATTTCGGCCGGGGTACAGCATTGGAGCCAGGACTTGAAGACAATAAGCGGTGTTGGCCGGGTTGGAGGGCGCGGCAGGAAGCCACAACCGGCCACTGATCGGCACAATCGTCCAACAGCGCTGAGACACAACATTAGCTTGCGCTCATATTAGCTTGAGCGTATACACATAAACGGCCGGTCATCTACCCCCCAACCGGTTAGGCTCGGCGCCAGTCCCTCCCTACCCCTCAGGTCAACGACGCCGGGCCGCTCGGGGTCCGCCCGGTCGCCCGCGGCTGAGACCGGATCGTCGACCTCTTCGATGTCGATCATGCCCCCTGCTCAAGCAGCACCCAACTGAACATACCAGCTGAACACATCGGCGATGCCCGCGTCTCTCGGCCTTCCCGTCGCCGGCCGCGGTCGCTAATCTCGGATTGCGAAAAAGCTGGAGAACAGCGTATGGCGAACGACTTGTCGCCAAGGCTGTTGGAGATTGTCAATGCGCTGCCCTTGCGGCAGGGCATGCGAGTGCTGGAGATCGGCTGCGGGCCGGGTGCTGCAGCGCGCGAGATCGCGCGCCGGATCGGCGGCGGGCACGTGCTGGCGATCGACCGCTCGGCCAAGGCCATCGCGCAGGCCGGGGCCGCTTCGCGCGCCGAGATTGCGGCAGGCCGGCTGAGCCTTCGCCAGGTCGCCATCGAGGATTTCGAGTTGGAGGCCGACGAGAAGCACTTCGACATTGCCGTTGCGGTGCGCGTCGGCGCGCTGGACGGGCGTCATCCCGAAGCAGGAAAAATCGCCCTGCAGCGGCTCGGCGCGGCGTTGACCGCGCAAGGCCGGCTGTTCATCGACGGCGGCGATCCGCTGCGCGAAATTGCGATACACGGCTGAACAGCTCGTGCTTAGCCTCCGGAATCGAGCGGCAGAGCTGGGTGCGCGCCTCAGCTCCGCAACCCCGGCGCCTCCTGCCCGGTGCGCTCGACATATTCGGTATAGCCGCCGCCATAGGTGTGGATGCCCTCGGGCGTCAGTTCCAGCACCCGGTTCGACAGCGCCGCCAGGAAATGGCGGTCATGCGAGACGAACAGCATGGTTCCCTCGTACTGCGACAGTGCCGTGATCAGCATCTCCTTGGTGGCGATGTCGAGGTGGTTAGTCGGCTCGTCCAGCACCAGCAAATTGGGCGGATCGAACAGCATCAGCGCCATCACCAGCCGCGCCTTCTCGCCGCCCGACAGCACGCGGCATTTCTTCTCGATCTCGTCGCCGGAAAAGCCGAAGCAGCCGGCCAGCGCCCTGAGCGGCGCCTGGCCGGCCTGCGGAAATGCATCTTCCAGTGTCTGGAACACGGTGCACTCGCCCTCCAGCACTTCCATGGCGTGCTGGGCGAAATAGCCCATCTTGACGCTGGGCCCGCGCGCCACCGTGCCATTGTCCGGCTCGGAAGCGCCAGCGACCAGCTTCAGCAGCGTCGACTTGCCGGCGCCGTTGATGCCCATCACGCACCAGCGCTCGCGGCGGCGCACCTGAAAATCCAATCCCGCGTAGATCAAGCGGCTGCCATAGCCCTTGTGCACGTTCTTCAGCGTCACCACGTCCTCGCCGCAGCGCGGCGCCGGCTGAAAGTCGAACGACACTTTCTGGCGGCGCTTGGGCGGCTCGACCCGGTCGATCTTGTCCAGCTTCTTCACCCGGCTCTGCACCTGCGCGGCATGCGAGGCACGCGCCTTGAAGCGCTCGATGAAGGCGATCTCCTTGGCCAGCATCGCCTGCTGGCGCTCGAACTGCGCCTGCTGCTGCCGGTCGGCGATCGCCCGCTGCTGCTGGTAGAATTCGTAATTCCCCGAGTAAGCGGTCAGCGAGCCACCATCGATCTCGACCACCTTGTTGACGATGCGGTTCATGAACTCGCGGTCATGCGAGGTCATCAGCAGCGCGCCGTCGTAGTTCTTCAGGAACTGCTCCAGCCAGATCAGGCTTTCGAGGTCGAGATGGTTGCTCGGCTCGTCGAGCAGCATGGCGTCGGGCCGCATCAAAAGGATCCTGGCCAGTGCCACCCGCATTTTCCAGCCGCCGGACAGCTTGCCGACGTCGCCGTCCATCATCTCCTGGCTGAAGCCAAGGCCGTCCAGCACCTCGCGAGCACGCCCATCCAGCGCGTAACCGTCGAGCTCCTCGAAGCGGTGCTGTGCCTCGCCGTAACGGGCGATGATCTCGTCCATTTCACCGGCGCGATCGGGGTCGCCCATCGCGTGCTCGAGCTCACGCATCTCGGCCGCCACTTCGCTCACCGGCCCGGCGCCGTCCATCACTTCGGCAACGGCGCTGCGGCCGGACATGTCGCCGACATCCTGGCTGAAATAGCCGATGGTGACGCCGCGATCGACCGAGACCTGGCCCTCGTCAGGCTGCTCCTCGCCGTTGATCATGCGAAACAGCGTTGTCTTGCCGGCGCCGTTAGGCCCGACCAGCCCGACCTTCTCGCCCTTCTGCAACGCGGCGGAGGCTTCGATGAAGACGATCTGCCGGCCGTTCTGCTTGCTGATGCTTTCGAGACGAATCATGGTTTTCCAGGAAAGGCCAAAGGAGAGTTCTCGCGCCAATACGCGATAGGCCGCGCCGGCGGAAGCCCGCAGTAGTGAGGCGCCCCGCGCCAAATTGTCTGAACCCAGTTGCTTCCCGGCTGGATCAGGCTTTGACGGCGTAGGGATGAGCCGGCGGATCAGCTATCGGTCAGGGCTTTTGTCGTCGCCAGCTTGACCCCGGCGGCGGCAAATGCCGCATTGTGCCGGGCGATGATCTCCGCGGCGGTCTCGCTGGCCGCGTCGAGCGTGCTGTGGGCGTCGGAAACCACGGTGCCCTTCACCGTGGCCGCCACGCAGAAATCGGTCTGCGCGCCGATCAGAACGACCTCGCCGGCGCCCTGCCCGGCCACCCATTCTGCAAGCGCGGCATTGCTGAACGCGTCGCCGACACGCTTGGCGAACGTCGGCTCGTCCTCGGCCTGGCCGAGCGCCGGCCACACCGGCCAGCCCGGCTCACCCGGCGCCAGTGGATCGCCCTGCGGCCCGTCATGCCTGATGAAGGCGACCTTGCGCCCGCTGCGCCGTGCCCATTCGATCAGCGCCCGGGTGCGGGCAACGATGCCGTCGGCATCATGGATCGGCGGTTCGGCAACACCGTCGAACATGCCGGTCTGAAGGTCGATCACGATGAGCGGCGCCGTGGCCGCGGGGCTGGTCCCTGACATGGTTTTTTATAGCACGAGGGCGGAGCTGATCAAGGATCAGGGCCGCGATGGCGCGCACGGGCAACCGCAAGTGGCTGGAGTTCGAGATATGTGACAATCCGCTTGCAGCGGCGCTAACATAGCGCGCCATTGGGATGTGGGTCAGTTCGAAATTCCGGCTATCGGCCGTGACCGGATTGCATTCGTGGCAAGCTCCTGCGAAGAAATTCCCATGACACATGCAGCCGTAGCTTTCCTTGCGATCGTGACTTCGGTGTTGGTTGCGATCCTACCCGCACAATCGCAAGAGTGGACGCCCTCGGAGGACGCGGTTCGAGATGCAACGGAAACGGTTGGTCGCTATTTCCTTTCGCTCGATAGCCAAGAGTATGGGCGGGCATACGAAATGATAACTGATACCGCCAAAGCTTCGATCCCATCGAACGCCTTCGTGGAGCAAAGTAAACATTTTCATTCTCAGGCCGGCGCTGTGCGCGAGCGCCGGCTACTCAAATTCACGTGGTTGAAGGACCCAGAGAACGCTGCCTTTCCTGGCGTCTATGCCGCAGTCGACATAGCGGCGAAGTTTGAAAACATCGATCGTTACTGCGGCTATATTGTCCTCTATCAGCGGCCGTCAGGTGGAAATTTTCGAGTCATGCGGGTCGAAAGCAACTTCATCGACAACTCTACCGCGAAAAGCATTGAAAAGACCCAATCGAAACTCGAATTGGATCGAGCATGGGCCGAGTTGTCGGCTAACTGTCCGAATTTTCCATCGTGAAGGTGAGGCGGTCCGTTTTTGTACCTTCCGCAACCATCGGCTTTTCGGTTTCCCTCGCTTCGATCAGCGCAACGATGTCGGTGAACTCCTACAGTTTGCCGGCCGAGGATGATGAACGCGGGGAGATCGCAGCGTCTGTCCTCATCCAATCCCACCTGTCAGCTCATAGGCGCCGGCGGCGCGCCCGTCCTAAAGCCGCACGATGGTGCCCTTCTTGCGGTTTGGAGGTTGGCGAAAGTGGAGGGGCAGTTCAATTCCCCCTTGGGGTCCCTCGGGCCCGAAGGAACGGGCCCTTCGCAAAGTAGCCGGCGGCCCCCGGTGCACGATCACACCCGGCCCGATGTCCCATCCTCGCCAAAAATCCCGGTCACCCAGTCGATGAACAGGCGTACCCGTGGCGCGAGCTGGCGGTTCTGTGGGTAGAGCGCCGACAGCGGTGTCGGCGACGGCGGGTAATCCGGCAGCACTTCGACAAGCGTGTCGCGTGCGAAATCCCCGGCGAAGCGGTAATGCGGCGCCTGCACCAGGCCGAAGCCGAGACGCGCCAGCTCCGCCATCGTGTCGGAGCCGTTGACCGTCACCCGGTTGGGCAGGCTGACATAGCGCAACGCGCCGCCGACGGTGAATTCGAGCGGCATGACCTCGCCGGTCCGCGACGAGCGGAAGCCGACCATCAGATGGCCTTCGAGATCGTCGAGGGTTGCCGGCATGCCGAGGCGTTCGCCCGCGAAGCGGCGCGGCCAACCTGACTGGTTGCCGCCCGGAAAGGCGGCGCCAGCCTCCGTGCCTCACTTCAACTCCACCCAGACCGGCGCGTGATCGCTGGCGCCGGTCTCGCCGCGCACGTCGCGGTCGATGCCCGCCGCTACCAGCCGGCGCGACAGCTTCTTGCTGAGCAAGATGTGGTCGAGCCGCAGGCCGGCATCGCGCGGCCAGCGATTGCGGCGATAGTCCCAGAATGTGTAGAGCGTCTCCGTCGGGTACTTCTTGCGCAGCGCGTCAAGCCAGCCCTGGTCGAGCAGCCGCTGGAACGATGCGCGACTTTCCGGCTGCACCAGCGCGTTGTCGTCATAGGAGCGGGTCGGGTAGATGTCGCGCGCCTCGGGCACGATGTTGTAGTCGCCGGCCAGCACCACGGGCAGGCCGGTGTCGAGCAACTGCGCCGCATGCGCCTCCAGCCTTTCGTGCCAGTTGAGCTTGTACTGGAATTTCGGGCCGGGCTGCGGGTTGCCGTTCGGCGCGTAGAGGCAGGCGACGACGATACCGTTGACCGCCGCCTCGATGTAGCGCGCCTGCTGGTCGCTATCGTCGCCGGGCAGCGCCTCGCGGGTCAGAACGGGTTCTGCGCCACGCGAAAGGATGGCGACGCCGTTCCAGGTCGGCTGCCCGACCCAAACCGCGCCGTAGCCGGCGGCCGCCAGCGCAGTGCGCGGAAACTGCGTCTGTCTCGCCTTGAGCTCCTGCAGGCAGGCGATGTCGGGTTTGGCGGCGGCCAGCCATGCGAGCAGGTTCGGCAGCCGGCTGTTGATGTTGTTGACGTTGAAGGTGGCGATCTTCATCGGCCTGCTTCAGCGCACGATGCGTTCGGTCCACGCCTTCACTGCATCAGCGAGCGTCTTCAGATGATCGGCGGTGGAGAAGCCGGAGATGTTTTTGCGCGGCTTCAGATCATGGTCGCCATCTTCCAGCCAGAGGATCTCGATCGCCTCGGACAGAGCATAGGTCGCGACCTCGTCTTTGGTCCCGAACTCGTCGCGCGTGCCCTGGAGGATCAATGTCGGCGTCTTGAGATCGGCGAGGTGCTTTGTCCGAAGCTGCGTCGGTTTGTCCGGCGGATGGAAGGGGTAGCCGAGGCAAAGCAGGCCCGAGATCTCGCCCTTCGAAAACATCTCGTCGGCGATCATCGAAGCGACGCGTCCGCCCATCGACTTGCCGCCGATGATGAGCGGACCCTCCACGCCCTTCGCCCGGAGGTCGGCGATCGCCTTGACGTATTCCGGGTTAACCGTCTCGGCGCGCGGCGGCGGCTTGCGATGGCCGTAGCGGCGGGCGGCCATGTAGTGGAATTCAAAGCGCGCGACGCGGAAACCGGCCGCGGCGAGCGCTTTTGCCGTGGCTGTCAGCGAGGGCGAGTCCATAGGAGCGCCTGCGCCATGCGCGAGCAGGATGGTGATGGCGGCGGTGTCGGGGCCGTCGAAGAGGAAGGTGGTCATGGGGTGGCCCGCAGATGAAGGCCGAGATCCTTCGCACCCCCCTCTGTCCTGCCGGACATCTCCCCCTCAAGGGGGGAGATTGGATGGCGTCGGCGTTTTCGCCAACCACCAAAGCTGAAAGGCACGCGGGGCGCCGGAGCTGCCGATCTCCCCCCTTGAGGGGGAGATGTCCGGCAGGACAGAGGGGGGTGTTCAAGCGCGGTCATTGAACCACCTATCCCGCCGATTTCCGCGCCAGCTGCAAATCCACGAACTGTATCCCCTTGGCCGCCATACGCGCCCATTCGGAATTGGCGTCGAGCTCGAGATAGCGCACCCAGCGACGCCGCGCCTCGGCGAGATTGCCGGCGTCGAACTCCAGCCTCGCAAGGTTGAACACCGCGTCGGCATAATTGGGATCGAGTGCGATAGCCTTCAGCAAATGGCGGCGCGCCGAGGCTACCCGCCCCTCTTCGCTCATCAGCCCGGCAAGATTGAACCAGGCCTCGACGAAGCCGGGATCGAGCTTTATCGCGCGGGCATAGTCGTGCGCCGCCTCGGCCGCGTGGCCGGCCGCGCGCAGGCAGTTGGCGCGGTTGAAGGCGGCGATGGCATCGCTCGGGTCGATGGCCAGGCAGCGCTGGTAGAGTGCCGCCGCCTGCTCGTGGTCTTCAGCCTCTTCCGCCGCCTCGGCATCGGCGAACAGCTCTTCCAGCGTGTCGTCATCCTGCGTTCCCAGATCGAACAGCAGCTGGCCGTCAAGTTCGCTCTGGCCTCCCTCGAGATAGATCGCGTTGGCCCGCCCATGCTGCGAGCCGACGGCGAGCGACTTGGCGGTGAGCGAGGCGACCGGGCCCGAGCGATGCACAGAGCGCGCGATCGCCCCCCATGAGGCGCCGCCGGCAACCAGCCCGGCATATTTGCGGGCGAGGATCAGGTCGCGAAAGGAATACGGTTCGCAATCATGCTCGAAGGCATCGAACAGCGACAAAAGGTCGAGATCCGCGCCGGTCAGCCGCGACTGGTCGATCAGGGACTGCCGCGACAGCGCCGAAGCCTCCGGCGCTTTCATCAGCCCGAGCAGGCGCAGGAAGCCGTTCTCGCTGACCAGCTTGCGCCCGGCCGCGCGCTCGGTGACGACGCGGCGTTCAATCTCGGTATCGCCGGCCCTGGCGAGCAACATGCGGCCCAACACGACATGTGTGGTGCGCCGAGTGACGCCGCGCCGCAACTGGCCGTGCCGGCGCTCGACCTCACGCGCCGCCAGCCTGAGCGGGAAGGCCGCCAGCGCGCCGACGATGCCGAAGACCGTGCCGGCGAGAGCCGTCACGCCTTGCTCTTGCCGACGGCTTTGAGAAGGTTCGCCTTGAGCGGGTTTTCCTTGGCCGCGGCGGCGCCGGCCTTGGCGGATTTCGCCGCGGGCTTGGCCGTTTCATCGGCCTTGCTCTTGGACTTGGCCGGCGGCTTGGCCGATTGCGACAGGCTCGCCTTCAGCGCATCCATGAGGTTGATGACATTGCCGCGCTCAGGCGCCGCCGCGATGATAGGCTTGTGGCCCTTGAGCTTCTCGCGGATCATCGCCATCAGCGCGATCTCGTAGCGGTCCTCGTAATTCTTTGGATCGAAGGTGGTTTCCTTCTGCTTGATCAGCGCTTCGGCCAATTGCAGCATTTCGGGATCGGGGTTTCCGGCCGGGATATTGCCGAAATATTCAGCCGTGCCACGCACTTCGTTCGGATTCCTCAAGGTGCAGACGAACATGCCGTTCTCGCGCGCGCCGATCGTCACGACGCGCTCGCGACTGGACAGCACAAGGCGGGCGATCGCCAGCTTGCCCGATTTGCGCATCGCTTCGCGCAGCACGGCAAAGGTCTCCTCGGCCATTGCGCCATCCGGCGCCAGGTAATAGGGCGCGTCCTGATAGATGACGTCGACCGAATGCTCGTCGACAAAAGCCTCGATGTTCATCGTATGGTTGGATTCGATGCGCACCGCATCGAGATCGGAGTCCTCGATGATGATGTACTGCTTGTCCTCGTATTCGTAGCCCTTGACCAGGTCCGAACGCTCGACCAGCCCGAGCTCGGGGTCGACCGGCTTCATGTTGATGCGGTTGTGCGTCTTCTTGTGCAGCTGGTTGAAGCTGATGCGTTCGCTGGCGCTGGTCGCCGGATGGAGCCGGACCGGACAGCTGACCAGACTGAGCTTGAGGTAACCTTTCCAACTTGCCCTGAGCGCCATGAAATACTCCTACGCGGCCTTGTGCTGTCGAACAGTTCGCAGCGTTCATTCGTCCGGAGGACGAACGGGACTGCCGAAATCCTACATTGCCCTTACAATACCGGGCCCTTACAATACCGGCAAATCCCTAGCGAAATCTTCCTCCGCTGAGAGCCGCCTGCACGCAAGAGGTCCATGGCGAAGAATAATTCAAATTTTCCGGAGCGTCGATGGAGTCTGGGGCCCGCAGAACTACCTCGCGGTGGCTATCAACGGCAAATCCCGGGCGAAATCTTCCATGTCGGCCCAAGGGTCGCCTGACGTCGCCAGCAGGCCCGGCAGTGACGAATAATTCAGGTCCTGCGGGGCGTCGACGGATTCCAGGTCGCTCCAGCTCACCGGTGTCGAGGCCGGCAAATTGGTGCGGGCGCGCAGCGAATAGGGAGCCGCCGAGGTGTGGCCGCGCGCATTGCGGTGATAGTCGATGAAGATGCGCCGCTTGCGGTTATCCTTGCCCATGGTGGTGGTGAAAGTGTCGGGCGCGGTGGCGGCAAGATGCGTGGAGATGGCGCTGGTCGCCTGATGCAGTTTCTTCCAGTTCTGCTTTTGTGTCACCGGCACGGTGATGTGGATGCCGTGGCCCCCGGAGGTCTTGGCGAACGGCACCAGCCCTAGCGCTTCGAGCTCGCTGCGAATATGCACCGCCGCCTCCACCACGTCGCGCCAGGCGATCCCCTCGCCCGGGTCGAGATCGAAAACGATCAAGTCAGGCTTGTCGAGCCGCGTGCGATGGGTGCCCCAGGTGTGGAACTCGACGACGCCGAACTGCGCCAGCGCCAGATAGCCCTTGGCGTCTTCCACCGAGAGATAGGATTTGGTCTCGCCCTCGGAGTTGGTCGCCTCGAAGGTCGCCACGGATGACGGCATGCCGGTGAAGGCATGGCGCTGGAAGAAACAGTCCTGCGGTCTGCCGGTCGGGCAGCGCACCAGCGACACCGGCCGGCCGAGAATGTGCGGCAGCATGAAATCGCCGACCAGCGCGTAATAGACGGCAATGTCGAGCTTGGTCGGGCCGGTCTTGCCGAACAGCCGCCGCGTCGGGTTGGTCACCCAGATGGTTGCGAGGTCGGCCTCGGCGATCAGCCGCTTGCGCTTGGCCGAAACCGGCGTCGACAGGCCGACGTCGCGCAGGCCGCGGAACACGGCATGGCGCAGCGCATTGTCGGTGGTCCGGTTGGCGTAGTGGATATGCGCCGAAAGCAGCGGCCGCACCCACTTCATCTCGCGCATGATTTCGCGCGGAACACCTTCCGGCGCGGACGCCCCGGCGCGCAACGGCTCCAGCCGCGCCAGCAACTCGCCGGCGGTGGCGGCGTCGAAGCCGGTGCCGACCTTGCCGCGATAGTGCAGCTCGCCATCCTCGAATTCGCCGAGACCGAGTGCGGCCAGCCCCTCGGCCGCGTCGGAGACAGTGTAGCCGGCGATAACGAAATCGCCGGTCTGAAGCGCCTTGGTCTTGGTCCAGGTCTTGGTGCGGCCGCTCTGGTAGACCGCCGTAGCACGTTTCGAGACGACGCCCTCCAGCCCCATTTCCGATGCCTGGTCATAAAGCGCCTGGCCGTCGCCCTCGGCGTGATCGCTGTACTGGATGGCGGAGTTGGCGCCAAGACCGGACAGCAGCTGCGAAAGCAGCGTCTTGCGCCGGCGGAGCGGCACTTGCCTCAGGTCCCAGCCGTCGAGATAGAGGAGGTCGAAGGCATAGAAGTGGAGCTTGTTGCCGGCGCCTTCGGCCAGCGCATCCTGCAAAAGGGCAAAGCGGCTGATGCCCTTGGCGTCGAGCGCGACGACCTCGCCGTCGATGATCGCCTCGCGGCAGGGCAGCCTGGCGAAGGCAAGCGGCAGGTCGCCATAGCGCTTCGTCCAGTCGAGGCCGGCGCGGGTGATCAGCCTGACCTTCCCGTAGGAAACATGCGCCATGGTGCGGTAGCCGTCGAACTTGATCTCGTGCAGCCAGGCTTCGCGCGTTTTTTCCGCGGGACCTTCGCCGCCCGGCGGTTTCGAAACCTGCGTCGCCAGTTGCGGCTCGATGCGGGTGGGCGGCGGCGCCTTGACGGCGCCCGGCAATGCACCTGGCTTCAGCACCACCGGCTTGGCAGGCTTGGCGGCCGGCTTCGGCGTTGCCACCAGTTCCTCGATGCGGCGTCCGGATTTGACGCTTTCCGGCCGGGCTTCCAATATGTCGAGCTTGGCGTCGGCGGCCAGATCACGCTCCTTGAGCAGCAGCCAGTTCTTCTTGCCCTCATCCTCGCCGGGCTTCGGTTTCAGCCGCGTCAGCATCCAGCCGCCATTCAGCTTCTCGCCGGCGAGGCGGAACTTGAAGGAGCCGGTGCGCAGGCTCTTCTCGACGTCGTCCATCGGCGCCCAGACGCCGGTATCCCAGACGATCATCGGCCCGCCGCCATATTCGCCTTCGGGAATGACACCTTCGAAGTCGATATATTCGAGCGGATGGTCCTCGGTCTCGACCGCCAGCCTTTTATCGGCCGGATTGAGCGAGGGGCCGCGCGGCACCGCCCAGCTCTTCAGCACGTCGCCGACCTGGAGGCGAAGGTCGTAGTGGTCGGCGGTGGCGTGGTGCTTGTGAACGACGAAGCGGTTGCCTTCCCCGGCAACCAGCCCGCCGGCGGGTTCCGGCGTCCTCGTGAACTCGCGCTTCGCGCGATAGGCCTTGAGCTTCGAAGGAGCTGGCATGGACTAGACGTAGGTGGCGGGCAAAAGCAACGAGCGCAGCATCAAAATCCCATCGCAGCGGCGCTCCAATGTCACGGCATCGATCCCAGGGTCTCCGCGACGCAGCTTCGCTCCTGCTCCGCCCTGGGATGACGAAGGATGGGAGGTCACGCCGCTCAATCGTCGGTGGCCGGTGTCAATTCGAGTTCGGCCGGCGACAGGCCCTGCTGCAGCTGGCAGAGCCGGAATTCGTCGACCCAATAGGCCTCGCCATCGACCAGCACGCGCGCGCTGTAGCTGCCGGCCGAAAAACGCTGCGCAGTGATGTACACCTTGTGGCGGTCGAGCGCGTTCCGCACCGCGGCGCGCTTGGATTTCTGACTGGCGACGGAACTGGCCATGCTGGTCACTCACGCACAAGCCGCAAGGCGGCGTGCCTTAAGGATGGCCGAGAGCGTGTCGGCTGTCAATTTGGCGGTCGCTGCGAGCCGCGCGCGGTGGCGCCTCCCGATCTGTGGAAACCGAGCCGGTGCGCTATATTGCCCTGGCGGCTTGGAACGCGATGCTGATCCGGAGAGCTTCACATGACATTGACGATGCGCAAACTCGGCAGCCAGGGCCTGCAAGTCTCGGCAATCGGTCTCGGCTGCATGGGCATGAGCCAGTCCTACGGCCCGGCCGACGAGGCGGAATCGACCGCCACGCTGCACCGCGCCATCGAACTCGGCTGCACCTTCCTCGACACCGCGGAAGTCTACGGGCCGTACGCTAACGAGGAGCTGCTCGGCCGCGCGCTGAAGGGCCGGCGCGATGAAGTGACGATCGCGACGAAGTTCGGTTTCCGCATCGAAAACGGCAAGCAAGTCGGCACCGGGCGCGACAGCCGGCCCGAACATATCCGCGAGGCTTTGGAAGGTTCGCTGAGAAGGCTTGCCACCGACCATGTCGACCTCCTCTATCAGCACCGCGTCGATCCGGCGGTGCCGCTCGAGGATGTGGCGGGTGCTGTCGGCGAGCTGATCGCTCAGGGCAAGGTTCGCTTCTTCGGCCTGTCGGAAGCCGGTGCCGCCAACATCCGCCGGGCGCATGCCGTTCATCCGGTGTCGGCAGTGCAGAGCGAATACTCGCTATGGGAGCGCAATCTGGAACCGGAAATCATTCCGCTGCTGAAGGAGCTCGGCATCGGCCTGGTGCCGTTCTCGCCGCTCGGCCGCGGCTTTCTCACCGGCGACGTCAGGCGCGCCGAAGACTATCCAGAGGGCGATTACCGGCGCGGCGACCCGCGCTACCAGGGCGCCAACTATGACGCCAACATGCAGGCGGCAGCCATGGTACTCGACATCGCCGCGGCCAAGCGCGTCAAGCCAGGCCAGATTGCTCTGGCCTGGCTGCTCCACAAGGGGAGCGGCTTCGGCATCGACATCGTGCCGATCCCCGGCACCAAGCGCCGAAAGTACCTCGAGGAGAACGTCGCCGCGGCTTCGATCAAGCTCGACACAGCCGAGATGCAGGTGCTCGACGACGCATTGGCGCCGGGCAAGGTCGCCGGTCCGCGCTACGGCGAGCGCACCATGGTGATGATCGATCGGTAGGTCTTGCCTTCTCCCGTTCTTGCGCAAAGCTCCGGCCTTGGTTAGCATCCTTGGGCAGGCACCGAGCGGAGGAGAACGTCGCGGTGGACCGGCTGGAGCGCCGTTGCGTCCCTTCAAACACGAGTTGGGCGCTCGAAGGACACTCCATTTTTGAATCGACGCAAGGAACCTTCCGGAAAACCCATTCCGGTTCCGGGGTCGTGCGCTCATCTGGGAGGAGACTAAATTGATCAACAGACGTGAATTCCTGCTGTCGACCGCGGCGATGGGCGCCCTGGCGGTGGCCGCTCCGCAACTGGCTTTTGCCCAGGACAAGCTGACCATCCTCGGCTCGGTGCCGAGCCTCGGCTTTCCGTTCTTCGTGCACATGCTGAACCAGATCAAGGCGGAAGCCCAGGCGCAGGGCGTCAACCTGATCGAGAGCGACGGCCAGAACTCGGCGCCCAAGCAGACCGCCGACATCGAGGCGGCACTCGTGCAGAAGGTCAACGCCATCGTCATCTCGCCGCTCGACGTCAACGCGCTGGCCCCAGCCATCGAAGAAGCGGTCAAGGCCGGCGTTCCCGTCGTCACCATCGACCGCCGCGTCGACGGCGTCGAGGGCATCCTCGCCCATGTCGGCGCCGACAATGTCAAAGGCGGCGAGGCCGAAGCGCAGGCCATGGTGGCGGCGTTCCCGAACGGCGCCAAGATCTTCCATCTGCAGGGCCAGCCCGGTGCCGGCCCGGCGATCGACCGCAACAAGGGTGTGCACAATGTCCTCGATCCGATGAAGGACAAGTACCAGATCATCTTCGAGCAGACCGCCAACTTCGCCCGCGCCGAGGCGCTGTCCGTCACCGAGGCCGGCCTTGCGGCCAACGGCAAGCCCGACGCGATCATCTGCGCCAATGACGACATGGCGCTTGGCGCGGTTGAAGCCTGCGCGGCGCGCAACTTCACCGACGTCAAGATCTACGGCTTCGACGCGCTTCCCGAAGCGCTGGTCGCCGTGCGCGACGGCAAGCTGGCCGGAACGGTCGAGCAATTCCCCGGCGAACAATCGCGCACTGCGGTGCAGATCGCGGTCGCCTACGCCAGGGACAAGACCGAGCCGAAGGAAAAGCTGGTGCTTTTGACGCCGATCGTCATCGGCAAGGACAATCTCGACAAGGCGGAGAGGCTGGGCGAGACGAAGTAAGCGCCGAGGGCGCACAGCGCCAAAAGCAGCGTTCTGTCGCGCCCCCTCTGCCCTGCCGGGCATCTCCCGCTCAAGGGGGGAGATTGGCAGTTTCAACGCGTCGCCTTCTCTTCAACGCCGGAGTAGCGAAAGCCTGGGTGACATCCGATCTCCCCCCTGGAGGGGGAGATGTCCGGCACGACAGAGAGGGGCGCTGTCCCGTGGCCTTTCGGGTGGACCACAATTCAAGGAGCATCCTTTGCCAGTCGAAGCCATTGCGCCATCGCCCGCCCTGCTCGCCGTCGAGGGCGTGACCAAGCGCTTTGCCGGCGTCACCGCGCTGAACGACGTTTCGCTTGAAGTCCGCCCCGGCGAGATCCTCGGCCTGCTCGGCGAGAACGGAGCGGGCAAATCGACGCTGCTCAAGATCCTGTCCGGCGTGATGCCGCCGTCCAGCGGCCGCATCGTCTTCGACGGTGTCGAATTCAGCCCGCACAATCCGCAGGATGCCAAGCGCCACGGCATCGTAACAATCTACCAGGAGCTGAGCCTGATCCCGACGCTGACCGTGGCGGAGAATATCTTCATCGGCCGCGCGCCGCTCGGCCGGTTCGGGCTGGTCAGTTGGCGGCGAATGGAGGAAGATTCCCGCACGATCATCGCTCGCGTCGGGCTCAATCTCGACCCGGCGACGCCGGTTTCCGCACTGTCGGTGGCCGAGCAGCAGCTGGTCGAGATCGCCCGCGCGCTATCGCTGAAGAGCCGCTTGATCATCATGGACGAGCCGACCTCGGCGCTGACCGAGACCGAAGTGCACAGGCTGATGTCGATCATGGACCGGCTGCGCAAGGATGGCGTCGCCATCATGTTCGTCACCCACCGGCTGGAGGAGGCATCGGCGATCTGCGACCGTATGACCGTGCTGCGCGACGGCAGGCTGGCCGGCCATCTCGACCGCGAAGGCGGGCCGATCAGGCTGCCGAAGATCATCGAGAAGATGGTCGGCCGTGCCGCTTCCGAGCTCTATGCCAGGCCGACGCAGCGCGATGTCGCCGGCGACGTCCGGCTCTCTGTGCGCGGCCTGCGCACGGTGCGCGATCCGCAGGCGCCGCACGCCATCGTACTCGAAGGCGTCGATCTCGACCTCAAGGCGGGCGAAATCCTCGGCGTCGCCGGGCTCGTCGGTTCCGGCCGCACCGAGCTCGCCCGCGCCATCTTCGGTGCCGACCGCATTGCCGCCGGCACCATCATGCTCGACGGCAAGCCGATCGCGCCGGCATCACCCGCCGACGCCATCGAGCTCGGCATCGGCCTGGTGCCGGAGGACCGCAAGCACCAGGCAATCTTCGCAGCACTCGCCATCCTCACCAATTTCTCGATCGCCGCGCTCGACCGCTACTCCAGTGTCGGTTTCATGGCCGAGCGGCGCGAACGCGAGGCGCTGGCGAACTACAGGAAGATGCTGTCGATCCGCATGGCTTCGCCCGAGCAGGCGATCGAGGGCCTGTCCGGCGGTAACCAGCAGAAGGTGATCCTTGCCCGCTGGCTGGCGCGCGATCCCAAGGTGCTGATCGTCGATGAACCGACGCGCGGCGTCGATGTCGGCGCCAAGGCGGAAGTGCACCAGATCCTGGTGGAACTCGCCGCGCGCGGCATCGCCATCATGATGATCTCTTCGGAGCTGCCCGAGGTGCTTGCAGTGTCGGACAGGATCGTCACCATGCGGCGCGGGCGCATTACCGGCGAGATGCCCGGCGTCGAGGCGACCGAGGAGAAACTGATGGAACTGATGGCGCTCGACCAGAAGCAGGAAGCAACGCAATGACCAGTACGACCGAACGGAGCCAGCGCGGTGGCGTCAATATTGCGCGCCTGCTGATGAGCTTCGGCCCGCTGATGTTCCTGGCGTTGCTGATCGTCGTCTTCACTGTGCTGAAGCCGAGCTTCATCGACCCGATCAACCTGTTCAACATCATGCGCCAGATCTCGATCACCGGCCTGATCGCGCTCGGCATGACCTTCGTCATCCTCACCGCCGGCATCGACCTGTCGGTCGGCTCGCTGCTCGCCTTCTGCGGCATGGTCGCGGCGGTGGTGGCCAAAGGCGGCACCGCCAACACGCTGTCGCTGTCGACAACGGGCACGCAGGGCTATGGCTGGTTCGCCGCCCTTCTCGCCGCCGTCGTCGTCGGCGCCGTGGCCGGCGGCGTCCAGGGCTTTGCCATCACCAGGCTGAAAGTGCCGCCCTTCGTCGTCACGCTCGGCGGCCTAACCGTGTTTCGCGGCCTGACCTTGACCATCTCCAATGGTGGCCCGATCTCCGGCTTCGACGCCTCGATGCGCTGGTTCGGTACCGGCCTGATCGGCCCGGTACCGGTGCCGGCGATCATCTTCGCGATTGCCGCCATCCTTTGCCACATCGTGCTGCGCTACACGCGCTACGGCCGCGCGGTCTACGCAGTCGGCGGCAATGCCGAGGCCGCGCGCCTCTCCGGCCTGCGCGTCGACCGCATCCTGATCTCGGTCTACATCATCGTCGGCTTCTTCGCCGGCCTTGCCGCCTTCGTTTTGTCGGCGCGGCTCAACTCCTCCGAAGCCGTCGCCGGCATCGGCTACGAGCTGACGGTGATCTCGGCGGTCGTTATCGGCGGCACCTCGCTGTTCGGCGGCATCGGCAGCGTCGGCGGCACGGTGGTCGGTGCAGGACTGATCGGCGTCTTGCAGAATGGGCTGCAGTTCAACAACGTCTCGTCCTACACGCAAAGCATCGTCATCGGCCTGATCCTCATCCTCGCCGTGGCCTTCGACCGCTGGCTGAAATCGCGGGTAATGCGGTGATGGCCGAGCGAACGCTGCGGTGCCATAAACTGCACGGCAGGTGGCGATGCCTCAAATAAGAACCATGACCGAACAGGATGTTCCGGCGGTGTCGCGGCTGCTTGGAGGGTCCTGGCGACAGACCTATTCGCCGATCCTGGGTGCCGCGACCACGGCACGGCTGTCGGATGAGAGGCACGCGCCGGAGCGGCTGGCGTCCGAGCTCGGGGACGACAACAAGATGTCCTTCGTCGCCGAGCGGGCTGACAGCTCGCTCGCCGGTTATGCGATGGCAGCGATGGACGACAAGGGCGAGGTCATGCTCGAGCGGCTCCATATAGACAAAAGCGAGTACGGCACCGGCCTTGCCGCCGACCTGCTGCATGCCGTTCTTGCCGCGCATGCGGGTATTCCCAGCATCGCCCTGGAAGTGATCGAGGGCAACGACCGCGCAATCGCCTTCTATCGCAAGCACGGCTTCGAGGTCGTCGAGCGCCGGCCGGCTGCACACGGCGTGGGCGGCCACGCCTCGCTGATCATGCGCCGGCTGCTGCCGATGGCTTAGCAAGCGAAAGCGGCTGAGCGCGTAATCTCCCCCCTTGAGGGGGAGATGTCCGACAGGACAGAGGGGGGCGCCGCGCGTGAGGCGCCAACTTTCTCTTTCGTCCAATATGGCGTCGCGCCAGGACGTACCGACCCCCTCTGTCGCCTTCGGCGACATCTCCCCCTCAAGGAGGGAGATTGGCACTCGCTCAGGCCGGGGCGTTGACGCGCTGTGGGCGCGTTGCCCAGTCGGCAACGGTCGCGCCAGCAACGCTCTCGCCGGCAACCATCCCGTTCGTCTGCGGCGCAAGCAGGTCGTTGCGGCGGGCGAAGGCAACGAAGGTGGCGCGCGCCGTTTCGGCGTCGATCTCTCCTTCCAGTGCTGCACGGCACGCTTTTGCGGCGATGTCATGCGCGGCCGTCCGGCTCGTTGCCGGCCATTCAGCCAAAAGTGCATAGGCCTCAGCCGCGCTTTCTATCTTCGTCGGTGTACCGAGGCCGGTGAGGATATTAACCGGCTTGTCGAACGAAGCACGATCCATGACACTCTCCTTTCCTGGCTCAATCGGCTCCTTTCGGAACTCCACCGCGCGGGCGCTTCGATCCTCGAGGGCCGCCTGCAGAACGATGCCACCGATCTGCGAGTTGGACGCAATCGGGGGCATGCCCGGCCGCGGCAGCAGCCGATGCACCTTGACCAGCGCTTCGAGCCAGGCCGCCACGCCCAGCGGCGGATGTTCGCGCCCGTAGAGCCACGCCTTTGCCTTGGCGAGCGGGTATCCCGCCTCTTCGGCGAAATCGTTTTCCGACCACCGCAGCAGGCGCAGGCATTCGCGCATCCGCGCCGCGATCATTTGCGCTCCTCCGTGCCGGCCCCCACGCGTTGAGCCGATAGAAACATCAGCGTGTAGGCCGCCTTGCGGCGGTCCCAGCCGGCCGACTCGGCCATATCCAGCAAGCCGTCGACCAAAGGCGCCAGCGCCGCCCTGCAGTCGGCTTCATAGTTGAAATCGTTTTTCGGGCGGGTCGGCGCCGCGATCTTTCCAAAACTGTCCATCATATCCATGGCAACACCTGCTCAGCATTAGTCCCGGACCGGCAAGACCGTGCCCGCTTTTGGCGGACACGGTCCATCTGCCGTTTCGAAGTCGCGCTTTGGAAGCCTGGCTTTAGAAGTCCATGCCGCCACCGCCGGGCATTGCCGGCGCGCCAGCTTCCTTCTTCGGCTTCTCGGCCACCATCGCCTCGGTCGTCACCAGCAGGCCGGCGACGGAAGCGGCATCCTGCAGAGCGGTGCGCACCACCTTGGCCGGATCGATGACGCCCTGGCCGAAGAGATCGCCATAGTCGCCGGTCTGCGCGTTCCAGCCGAACGAGAACTCCTGCTTTTCGCGCAGCTTGCCGACGATAATCGAGCCTTCGGCGCCGGCATTTTCGGCAATCTGGCGCACCGGAGCCTCGATCGCGCGCCGCACGATTTCGACACCGGTCTTCTGGTCGGGATTGTCGACCTGAATATTGTCGAGCGCCTTTGCCGCCCGCAGCAGCGCCACGCCACCGCCGGGCAGGATGCCCTCCTCGACCGCGGCACGGGTGGCATGCATGGCGTCGTCGACCCTATCCTTGCGCTCCTTGACCTCTATCTCGGTCGAGCCACCGACGCGGATGACGGCGACGCCACCGGCGAGCTTGGCCAGCCGCTCCTGCAGCTTCTCGCGATCATAGTCGGAGGTGGTCTCCTCGATCTGCGCCTTGATCTGGGAGACCCGGCCCTGGATTTCGCTCTTCGAGCCGGCACCGTCGACGATCGTGGTGTTTTCCTTCTCGACCACCACCTTCTTGGCGCGGCCGAGCATGTTGAGCGTGACGTTCTCGAGCTTGATGCCGAGATCCTCGCTGATTGCCGTGCCGCCGGTCAGGATGGCAATATCCTCCAGCATGGCCTTGCGGCGATCGCCGAAGCCCGGTGCCTTGACGGCCGCGACCTTCAGGCCGCCGCGCAGCTTGTTGACGACCAGCGTCGCCAGCGCCTCGCCCTCGACGTCCTCGGCGATGATCAGCAGCGGCTTGGACGACTGCACCACCGCCTCCAGCACCGGAAGCAGCGCCTGCAGGTTGGACAGCTTCTTCTCGTGGATCAGCACATAGGGCTCGTCGAGCTCGACGCGCATCTTGTCCTGATTGGTGATGAAATAGGGGCTGAGATAGCCGCGGTCGAACTGCATGCCTTCGACGACTTCGAGCTCCGTCTCGGCGGTCTTGGCTTCTTCGACGGTAATGACGCCCTCATTGCCGACCTTTTCCATCGCTTCGGCGAGGAAGCGGCCGATCTCGGCGTCGCCATTGGCCGAGATGGTGCCGACCTGGGCGATTTCGTCGTTCCTGGTCACCTTGCGGGCATTGGCCTTGAGTTCGGCGACGACGGCTTCGACCGCCTTGTCGATACCGCGCTTCAGGTCCATCGGGTTCATGCCGGCGGCAACCGCCTTAGCGCCTTCCTGGACGATCGACTGCGCCAGAACGGTCGCGGTCGTGGTGCCGTCGCCGGCGACGTCACTGGTCTTCGAAGCCACCTCGCGGACCATCTGTGCGCCCATGTTCTCGAACTTGTCCTCGAGCTCGATCTCCTTCGCCACGGTGACGCCGTCCTTGGTGATGCGCGGGGCGCCGAACGACTTGTCGAGGACGACGTTGCGGCCCTTGGGACCGAGCGTCACCCTCACCGCGTCGGCGAGGATGTTGACGCCGCGCAGCATCTTCTCGCGGGCTTCGGTATGAAATTTCACATCTTTGGCAGCCATTGGATCACTCCTTCGATAGGCAGCTTCGTTGACTGGAATGCTTGTTCAGGCCCACTCAGGCAGCCTTCTTCATCTCGCCGGCGCCCTCGATAACGCCCAGCACGTCGCTCTCTTTCATGATGAGCAGATCCTCGCCATTGAGCTTGATCTCGGTGCCGGACCATTTGCCGAACAGGATGCGGTCGCCGACCTTGACGTCGAGCGGCTGCAATTGGCCGCTGTCGTCGCGCGCGCCCGGACCGGCGGCAATGACCTCGCCCTCCTGCGGCTTCTCCTTGGCGGTGTCGGGGATGATGATGCCGCCGGCGGTCTTCTCGTCGACCTCGATACGGCGGACCAGGATACGGTCGTGCAATGGACGGAACGTCATGTCGTTCTCCTCTCGGGACAAACAGATTTTCGAAGATCCTCCTGACCGAACCGGCAATATCGGCCCGGCACGGGGTGCGCGACCCCTTCATCAGGCATCGCGCGCATACGAACTAGTCGCGCTTTTTTCTGCTTTCAAGAGGGTCACGCAAAAATTTTAGCACTCGACGCATGAGAGTGCCAATGCACTGTAATCGTTCGCACATTAGCCGCTCTCAGCTAAAGTGCGGCTCAAATTTTGGCGCGATATTTCAAAATGCCGCCGGTCCGGAGCCGCTCGTGGCGGCGGGAACCTATGTGGAAGGCGAGGCGTTTTGCAGACCGAGATTTCAACGGACCGAGATTTCAACGGAAAGGACGATCGCATGACCAGCAGGGACTTTCAGCTCCAGATGCAAGGGTTTGGTCTTACCACGGCGGAGATCCACTATCGCCTGCCCGATCATCGGAGCCTGCTGCAACTCTATATCTGGCAGGAATACGATATTGCCCCCGATTTCCCGACGCTGAAGCATTTCCTCGATTTCTGGGAGCGCGAAATCGAAGGCCCGCTGCATTCGGTGCGCGTCGCCCATCATCACCTGATCCAGCCCTCCGAATGGCGGGCCGTAAACGGCATTATCACCGTCCACTGAGGAGCAAGCCGATCTGCCGCTAGACAGCGGGCAAAGTCTCTCGCGGTGGGGGAAAGGCAGTTGCCTTTTCCCCAACTTGTTTTGGAGTTCAAATATCGGAGGGTCCGGGCTAGCCGGCGTGGTCGACAGGCTCGCAGGCGAGCAATCCGGCGTTGCGCGCCGCCCTGACGAAGGCCTTGCGCGCATCTCGCGCGGTGCGCCAGCCGTCGAGCGCGTCGCGGCAGGCCCGATAGGCGGCGCGCCAACTCCGGCCGCGGGCACGGTCCGGCCACTGCTGACGCATGCATTCGATGGCTTCCCAACTACTGGCGACCTTGCGCTCGCTGGATTGGAATTTCAACGTGATCGGCTCGGCGAAGCGGACGTCGTCCATCACTTCCTCCTTGTTTTCTGATCGTCTTCTTGTTTGAGCAAGCAACGTCATGCTGGCGGCACCGGCGACCAGCCGGCGCCGCTGAAGGACATGGTTCGTCCCTTTGCGCGGTTCAAGAGCATCGCGGCAACAGCGGTTATTCCTCCTCGTCCGGCCCTTGCAGCAGTTCGATCAGCGTCGCTACTCTTGCCGTCGGCAGCGGTCGGCCTTCGTTCACCAGCGCCTCGTCGGCGGCGATCCAGGCCAGGGCCTCACGCAATTCCTGGACCGTCCCGTCCGTCGCCGCAATGTCGGCGATAACGGCGTCGTCGACCGGGCCCAGCACGGAAATGATCTCGTCGCGTGTCATGGTCAGCTCCATCTGCGAGTGCCGGGAATGGGCCCGGCAACACAAGAATCTGGGTCTTGACCTGCGGCAGACAATAACCGGCCGGGGAACTCGGCGTTGGCGATTGAAGCCAAACAGGCAATCTCCTGCCGGACATCTCTCACAAGTAGATTGGCAGCCTCGCCGAACCGACCAAAAACCGGCCCGAAAACCGGCAACGCGAGAGCCATCGGGGTCTTGACTTGCGGCGGACAATAACCAAATCGATGGCACCGGTCGCCGAAATGGGGCCGGCGAAACCAGGGAGCGCCAGCTCTTTGGCGCTCCTCGTATCTATGTTGCTCGATGGAGGATGTAGCTATGAGAACCGCATTCGACTTTTCCCCGCTCTATCGGTCGAGCATCGGCTTCGACCGCGTCTTCAACCTGCTGGAAAATGCGCCGCAGGCTTTCGACGCCTGGCCGCCCTATGACATCGCGCGCAGCAGCGAGAACAACTACCGCGTCACTATCGCCGTCGCTGGCTTTTCCGAGGACGACCTCGAAATCATTCATGAACCCAACCTCCTGATTGTCTCCGGCCAGCATAAGGAGCCGGACAACGCGGAGTATCTGCATCATGGCCTCGCCACACGGCCCTTTACCCGCCGTTTCGAGCTTGCCGATCACGTCAAGGTCGCAGGCGCCTCGCTCGACAACGGCCTGCTCAGCATCGATCTGGTACGTGAGGTGCCCGAGGAGATGAAGCCTCGGCGCATCGCCATCGCGACCGATGTCGCCTCGCCGAAGACCGGGCCGAAGGCCGCGCAGGTCGAAGCAAACAAGCAGGCTGCCTGAACGAACCAGTCGAGAAAGGAGACTATGCAATGGCTATTCGTGATCTCATTCCCTGGGGCCGGGAGAATAATCAGGCCCCCAGCCTGTTCCGCAGCGGCGATCGCGATCCCTTCCTGACGCTGCATCGCGAAATGAACCGCCTGTTCGACGAGGCGTTCCGCGGCTTCGACACGAGGCTGCCGTCGCTCGGTGGCTTCTCCGCTGCCGGCGCCAGCTGGCCGAGCGTCGAAATCTCCGATAGCGAAAAGGAGATCCGCGTCACCGCCGAGATCCCCGGAATGGACGAGAAAGACGTCGAGCTGCTGCTCGATGACGGTGTGCTGACGCTGCGCGGCGAGAAGCGTGAAGAGACCGAGGACAAGGACAGGCAGTTCTCCGAACGCTTCTATGGCCGTTTCGAGCGGCGTATCCCGCTCGGCTACGAAGTCGACGAAGACAAGATCAACGCCGCGTTCCGGAACGGCGTGCTAAGCGTGACGCTGCCGAAGCCGGAGCGCGCTCAGGCCAAGGCCAAGCGTATCGCCATCAACGGCGGCAACGGCAAGTCCTGATGGCTCGCAGCAGGACGACGCCCGCTTCTGCCCTGCCGGTTCCGGCGGGCAGAAGCGGGGAATGTCGATGACCCGTTCTCCCGACGCTCCGGTTCCGCCTGACCAGGCGCAGCAAGTCTTGCAGTGCCTGACGACCGAGCATTTCGTGCTGCAAAACGCTCGCGCCGCGACCATTCAGGAAGCGAACCAGCGAGCCAATCTGTTCCTGACGTCGGTCTCGAGCGCAACGATTGCCTTGTCCTTCGTCGCCCAGGTCACGGAGATGGGCAGGCCGTTCGTGTTGTTCAGCCTTATCTTGCTACCTTGCCTTTTCTTCATCGGCCTGGTCACCTTCGTGCGCGCTGTGCAGGTTGCCATCGAGGACATGGTGCATGCCCGCGGCATGGCCAGGATCCGCCACTATTTCGTCGAGCTGGCGCCGGTCCTGCAAAGATACCTTGTCAACTCCACGCATGACGACCTCTCGGCGGTGCTGGTCGACAAGGGCCTCCGCCCCTCGCCGCTGCAATATTTCATGACCACCGCTGGGATGGTGGGCACGATCAACGGCGCCATCGCCGGCGCCTTCACCGGCATCGTTGTTAAGTCCGCTTTCGGCGGAGGCATGTCGCCCGGCGTGATTTGCGGGCTGGCGGTCTTCGCGACATGCATTCTCGTCCTGCGGCGTTATCATAGTCGCGCCTGGGCCACGGCCGAAGAAAGCTTGCCAGCACGGTTCCCGGTCGACAATGACAGGAAAAGCTAGCGCCGACATATCCGGATGTCGAAAAATGGCAGGGCGCCGCCCTTGCGTCTTGCGCGCCAATTGACCATCCTCGCCAACATCATTTGCACCGCGGCCGGGGGGTTCGCACATGCCGACGCTTTATGCGCTGAAACCGGCCTTCCAGGCCAGGCTGCGGCCGCTTGCCGACGGCCTGGCCAAGGCCGGCGTCACCGCCAACCAGATCACACTGTTGGCCGCTGCCCTCTCGCTCGCTGCCGGCCTTGCGGTGGCAGCCCTTGCAGGCCGCCGCGCGGTCTTTCTGCTGATGCCGCTCGTGCTGTTTACGCGAATGGCGCTAAACGCCATTGACGGCATGCTCGCAAGGGAACATGGCCAGGCCTCGACGCTCGGCATGTATCTCAACGAGCTTTGTGATGTCGTCTCCGATCTCGCTTTGATCCTGGCCTTTACTGTCATTTTTCCTGCCTGGGGCGTCGTTGCATTCGCTATCGCGGCTATGATCGCGGAATTCGCCGGCGTGCTCGGCATCGCGGCCGGAGCTGGGCGCAACTATGCCGGCCCGTTCGGCAAAAGCGACCGGGCGCTGGCGCTTGGCATCCTCGCGGTGCTTATCGCGTCCGGCCTGTGGGTCCCGGCGCTCACGCCGCTCGTGTTTCCGGCCATGGCTACACTCTCGCTGGCGACCGCCATCAACCGGATACGCAGCGGCCTTAACGGGAGCGGTAGCTGAATTCCGGTCTCGCCAGGGAGAACAACATGCTTCACCAACAGACGGTTGCCGCCGTGGCTTCAGTCAATATCGAGCGGGTGGCGCAGGAGCGCAGCTTCAAGAGCCACGATGGCACAGAGATCTTCTATCGCTATTGGCCGGCGCTGTCGGAAAACCCCAAGGGCGCCATCCTGCTGTTCCACCGCGGCCACGAGCATGGCGGCCGTATGGCGCATCTGGTCGACGAGTTCCAGATGCCCGACCACGCCTTCTATGCCTGGGACGCGCGCGGCAATGGCCGCTCCGCCGGCGAACGCGGCTATGCGCCGTCATTTGCCGCGCTGGTGCGCGACATCGATTGTTTTGTGCGCGAGATCGACAGCGACGGCTTTGCCCGGCGCGACATCGCGCTGATCGCGCAATCCTTCGCCGCCGTGCTTGCCGCCGCCTGGGTGCACGATTACGCGCCCGACATTCGCGCCCTGGTGCTGGCCTCGCCAGCCTTCTCGGTCAAGCTCTACGTGCCCCTCGCCAAGCAAGGCATCGCGTTGTGGCAGAAGCTGAAGGGCCGCTTCTTCGTGAATTCCTACGTCAAGGCGAAATTCCTGACGCATGACCCCGAGCGTATCGCCTCCTTCGACGCCGACCCGCTGATCACCCGGCCGATCGCCTCCAACATCCTGGTCGAGCTCTACGACCATGCTGCGCGCATCGTCGCCGACGGACGCGCCATCACGGTGCCGACACAGCTTCTGATCTCCGGCAGTGACTGGGTGGTGCGGCATGAACCGCAGCACGAGTTTTTCGTCAATCTGGCGAGCCCGGCCAAGGAGCGGCATGTTTTGGCCGGCTTCTTCCACGACACGCTGGGCGAGCGCGACCGCCACAAGGCACTCGACCTGATCAGGCCTTTCCTTGAAAAGCAATTCGCGGCGCCGGAAAAGCCGGTCGACCTGACCGAGGCCGACCGCGCCGGCTACACGCGCGACGAGGCCGACCGGCTTGCCTCGCCGCTGCCGCTGCTGTCGCTAAGGGGCCTCTACTGGGCAATGAGCCGCGCTTCGATCCGCATGGGCGCCTGGCTGTCGTCCGGTATGAAGACGGGGATTGCCACCGGCTTCGATTCGGGCTCGACGCTCGACTATGTCTACGAGAACGAGGCGCGGGGCATCAGCCCCATCGGCCGCATGATCGACCGCACCTTTCTCGATGCCATCGGCTGGCGCGGCATCCGCCAGCGCAAGCTGCATCTGGAAGAACTGATCGGCAGCGCCGCCGCCTCGTTCAAGGCCGCCGGCCGGCCGGTCCATATCGTCGATATCGCCGCCGGCCATGGCCGCTACGTGCTCGATGCCGTGCAGAAATGCGCCGAGCCGCCGGCAAGCGTACGGCTGCAGGATTTCTCCGAGCTCAACGTCTCGCTCGGCCGCAAGCTGATCGCCGAGCGCCAGCTGCCGGCGAGCGTCACTTTCCATCAAGGTGACGCCTTCGACGCCACGATGCTGGCCGGGCTCGACCCGGCGCCGGATCTCGCCATCGTCTCGGGGCTCTACGAATTGTTTGCCGACAATGCCGTGATCGCCCGCTCGCTCGGTGGACTGGCCAGCGCCATGCAGCCGGGAAGCCTGCTCGTCTATACCAACCAGCCCTGGCATCCGCAGCTCGAGATGATCGCGCGCAGCCTGACCTCGCATCGCGGCGGCCAGGCCTGGGTGATGCGCCGCCGCACGCAGGCCGAGATGGACCAGCTGGTGGCGGCCGCCGGCTTTGAGAAGCTCGACCAGCGCATCGACCAGTGGGGCATCTTCACCGTTTCGGTCGCGCGGCGCGTCTGAACATGGACTTGCCTGCCTCTGCCTTACCTCGCGATGCCCTTCCGGCCTTGCCGCGCGAGCCGTATCCCGGGATCGTCCTGCGCGCCGCATTGTGGCTGGCATTTCTGGCGCCGTTCTTCTACGCCACCTACGGCTTCGCCAATTGGCTGGCGTCGCGGCGCGACGATGTCGGCAGCATCGTCTACGGCTGGGAGCATGGCATCCCGTTCCTTGCCTGGACGATCGTGCCCTACTGGTCGATCAACCTGTTCTATGGCTTGTCGTTGCTGTTGAACAATTCGAAGAGCGGCGTCGACCGCCTTGCCGGCCGCTATCTGACGGCGCAGCTCGTCGCCGTCGCCTGCTTCATCCTGTTCCCGCTGACTGCGACCTTCGTGCGCCCGCAGACGAGCGGCCTGCCCGGCTTCATGTTCGCCGTGCTCGGCGGCTTCGACAAACCCTTCAACCAGGCGCCGTCGCTGCATATCGCGCTGCTGGTCATCATCTGGGACCATTGGCGTTACAGATTGACCGGCATCGCCGGCTTCGCTTGGCATGTCTGGTGTTTCCTGATCGGCGCCTCGGTGCTGACGACGTGGCAGCACCATTTCATCGACATTCCGACCGGCGCGCTGCTCGGCCTTTTCGCCCTGTGGCTGTTTCCGCGCGACAGCGAGCTGCCGTTCACCGGCTTCCGCCTGAGCGCTGACCCGAAGGCACGGCGGTTGGCGCTGTTCTATGCGCTCGGCGCAAGCCTTGCACTGGCCGGCGCCGCTGCCGGCGCGTTGGTCTCGGCGCTGTGGCTCATCCTGTTGTGGCCGGCACTGGCGCTGGCCATAGTCGCTTTCGCCTATGCCGGCGCCGGCGCCAAAGTGGTCCAGAAAACAGCCGATGGCCGCGTGTCGCTGGCCAGCCGTCTACTGCTTTGGCCCTACCGCCTTGGCGCCAAGGCCAATGTGTGGGCGTGGACGCGAAAGCTTCCGGCGCATATCGTCATTGCCGACGGTGTTTCCCTTGGCCGTTTTCCGACCGCCGCCGAAGCCGACCCTTTCGGCACGGTGATCGACCTTGCCGGCGAACTGGAAAGGCCGCGTGGCGCCTCGATCCGCTGGGTGAGCCTGCCCATGGTCGACCTTTTGCCGCCGTCTCGCGAGGCGCGTGCGCAAGCGGTGGCGGCGATCGAGGCGGCGCAGAAGCAGGGCGCGGTGCTGGTCTGCTGTGCGCTCGGCTTCCAACGCAGCGCCGCCGTGGTCGCCGAATGGCTGGTCGCCAGCGGCCGGGCCGCCACGCCCGATCAGGCGCGAGGCAAGCTCGCCGCCGCGGGCCGGCCGGTGCATCTTTGCACGGACGCACCGGCATGACCGCCTATCGTGACAGGGCCGAAGCGTTCGCTGCCGGGCTGATGGTGCAGGTGGCATGGCCGCTGCTGCTGATTGCTGCTGCCTTCCTGGCGGCGCCGGTCATCGGCCTGGCGGCTGCGCCGCAAACATCGTCGCTGTCCGCGGTAGCCTGGCTGATCGCCGCCGCAAGTGCCATAGCCACAATCATTCTCTCGGCCCTGCTTTTGTTCGACGCGCTGCTGTTTCGGTTGATGGCCAGCCACGCCAGCGAGGCAGGCGGCGGCGCGGCGATCGACGACGTGCTGGCGCGCATGCGGCTGAAGTCCACTGCCGGCGGCCGCTCACTCGAGCAGCGGATGGCCGGCACGCGCCGCCTGCTCGCCAAGCAGCGTATCGCGTTCGGCCTGTTCGCGGCGGCCTCGGTCGTCGCGGCATTCTTTTGAGCCCGTCCATGACAAAGCTTCGCGTCAGCACCTATACCCTGCTGCAGACGGTGACCTCGGTCGGCCTGTCGGCGCTGGCCTGGGCGGTCACCGGCGTGCGGCCGATCTGGAACGGCAGCCAGCCATCGGACCGGCAGCGCATCTACTTCGCCAACCATGCCAGCCACGGCGATTTCATCCTGCTGTCGGCCTGCCTCAGCGAGAAGGAACGCGCCCGTACCCATGCGGTGGCGGCCGCCGATTATTGGGGCAAGACGCGGCTGCGCCGGTTCATCGCCGAGGACATGCTGTCTTCCGTGCTGATCCACCGGCAGTGGACGGATGAAACGCAGCACCCGATCTCGATCATGCTGTCGGTGCTCGACCAGGGCCATTCGCTGATCCTGTTTCCCGAAGGCACGCGCAACATGACCGACGAACCGCTCCTGCCGTTTCGCTCCGGCCTCTACAATCTGTCGATGGCGCGACCCGATGTCGAGCTCATCCCGTGCTGGATCGAGAACATGTCGCGGGTGCTGCCCAAGGGGCAATTCGTGCCGGTGCCGCTGCTCTGCCGCGTCGTCTTCGGCGCGCCGATCGCCATTCAACCTGGTGAGGAACGCCGCGCCTTTCTCGACCGCGCCCGCGAAACGCTGCTGGCGCTGAACCCCCGGCCGGAGCGAGACGATTGAGGATCAAGGCAAAATGCTGCCGATGATGCACGAAACCCTCATTCTGATTGTCGGCCTGCTGGCGGTGCTGATCAGCGCCAGCGTCGTCGCCGGCGTTTTGTCGTGGCGCGCGCCGAAGCCGTTGTCGCCGACGCTGGTCAACCTCACCCAGCGCATCAATGCCTGGTGGGTGATGGTGGTGGCGATCACCGTTGCCTTCTTCTTCGGCCGCCCCGGCATGACCATCCTGTTCGCGCTGATTTCGTTCGCCGCGTTGCGCGAATTCGTGACGCTGACGCACAGCCGCCGCAGCGACCACTGGGTGCTGCTCGGCATGTTCGGCATCGTCATCCCGTTCCAGTACTGGCTGGTGTGGACCGCCTGGTATGGCCTGTTCACCATCTTCATCCCGGTCTACTGCTTCCTGCTGATGCCGGCGATCACCGCGCTGCACGGCGACACCGAGCGCTTTCTCGAGCGCGTCTCGGCGCAGCAATGGGCGGTCATGATTTCGGTCTACTGCGTCAGCCACGTGCCGGCGCTGCTGACGCTCGATGTGCCTGGCTTCGAAGGCCGCAACCTGTTGCTGATCGCTTTCCTGATCATCACCGTGCAAGGCAGCGACGTGCTGCAATATATCTTCGGCAAGCTGTTCGGCCGGCATCTCCTGGCGCCGACGGTCTCGCCGTCGAAGACTTGGGAGGGGCTGGTCGGCGGGCTGGCGGCATCGAGCCTGCTCGGCGTGCTGCTGTCGTTTCTGACGCCGTTTTCGCCGCTGCAGGCAGCCGGCGTCGCCTTCATCGCCTGCCTGATGGGCTTCCTCGGCGGGCTGGTCGCCTCCGCCATCAAGCGCGATCAGGGCGTCAAGGACTGGGGCCATCTGATCGAAGGCCATGGCGGCATGATGGACCGTGCTGACAGCCTGGTCTTCGCCGCCCCGGTCTTCTTCCATACGGTGCGCTATTTCTGGACTGTATGAAGGTTGGCGCCGTTTGCCGGGGCGGACGGTTCAGCGCGACCTTGCGAGGATAACCTGATCCGTTTGGTTATTACCACTTTCGCGAAAGCGGTAATAACCCGACCTGCCGCCGTCGTCGGCCGCGTTCATTTTGCCGCGGCGAGCGGCTCTTTCTTGCGCGCCGGCGTCAAGCGGCGCATGCGGCGTTTGGCGGTAGCCTTCAGCGCCACCGGCGGAGCGCTGGACAACGCGCCGAGCACCGCGCCGACCATGCCGTGTGCGACGAAATCGGCATTGATCTCGTTGGCCAATCTGGCGTCTGCCTCCTGGTTGTCGCTGTCGGGTTCCGACCACAACACGATACCCACCCGCAACCTTGGTTTGGCGCGTTTCAGCCGACGGACCAGGAACCGGCCGTGCTTGACGGAATCGCGGTTCAAAAATCCGACGACGACGGTATCGACGGCGTCGAGTTCAAGGCGGCGAATGCTTCCCGGTTCCAGATCGGCGAAGCTCGCCCTCAACACCGTAGCGCCCTGGACTTCGAGCACCTGCGCCAGCATGGCGGCAGCGGCGTCGTCGAGTTCGCCGCGCCCTCCGGCGCACAGCACCGACATGCCCGTGCCATCCGGCAGTTCGGTGTCGTCCTCGTCCTCCCCCTGAATCTGCTTGTCCTCGCGTACACCATTGTCCTCGGCCGCGGCCGTATCGTCCGCTTCCGCCTCCTCCTGCGCGCTGTCGTCGAGGTTCGCCACCATCGTCAGCGCGCTGCCGGCGACCTGCTGTCTTTGCTCATCGCTCAACACACCACGCACACGGTCCTGCTCGCCGAGCAGAAGTGCGGGAATCGCGACCTTGTCGTAGAACTCGACTAGATAGTTTTCCTCCAGCATCTCCTCGGCATGGTCTGTCGCTTCCTCGGGATCGCCGGCCAGCAGCCGTTGGTAAAGCCGGGCGTGCGGTTCGAGCACGGGTTCGTTGCCGAACAGAACGTCGAGGAATTCGAACTGCGGCACATGGCGGCCGAGCACGACGAGGCAGACCGTGAGCGGCGTCGACAGAACCAGGCCCAATGGCCCCCAGAGCCAGGTCCAGAAGATCGCCGCAACGATGATGGCCAATGGCGACAGCCCGGTGCGCGAGCCGTAGAGCCAGGGTTCGATCACGTTGCCGGTGATCAGTTCCACGACCACGAAAAGCCCGGCGGTCCATAGCACGAGCGACCAGCCGGGCGCCACGGCCAGCGCCAGGAACAGAGGCAGCAGCGTCGCGATGACCGGGCCGATATAGGGAACGAAGCGCAGCGCCAGCGCCAGCAAGCCCCACAGCAATGGATTGGGTATGCCCAGAACCCAAAGCCCGAACGTAATCGGCACGGCATAGACGATGTTCACGACCAATTGCATGAGCAGGTAGCGGCCGACCCGCTTGCCGGCATCCTGCAGCGCCTCGGTGGTTCGATGCAGATCGCCGTAGCCGACGAGACGTATGAAACGATCGCGCAGGTCTTCCCGCTCGAGCAGCATGAATATGACGACCACGACGATCAGCCCGGCCGATCCCAGCGGGCTCAGCAGCGGGCCGATCAGATTCTGGAGAACCTCGAGCGGTCGTTCGCGCGCGACGATTTCGACCGGGATCGGCTCCCGCGGAGGCTGATCGGCGGCGGGTTGCACAGGTCCGGGTCTGTCGAGTTCCTGGCCGACGCGTTCGATCACCCGGCTCAATCTGGAAACGATACCGCCGCCGACGCCGGTGTCCTTGAGGGACCGGACCTTGGTCAGGATATTAGCCTGGTAAAGCGGGATGTTCTGCGCCAGTTCACTGACCTGCGTGGCGACGATGAAGGAGAACAGCGCCAGCACCGTGAATGCGCCGAGCACGCTCGCGATCACGGCAGGAAGACGCGGAATGCCAGCGCGCTTGAGTGCCGACACCATCGGTACAAGCGCAAAGGTAAGCAGCAGGGCGATTGCGATTGGCAGAAAGACCTCGCGCCCGAAATAGAGCGCCGCGACGGCCGTCACGACCGACGCTACGCTGGGCAACGATGTGCGCGGAAGCGCCCTGGCAGCGGCAACAATGCCCGCCCGCCGGGGCTCCGACAGGTGCGCGCCGTTTCGACGATTTGCCGCCACTTGATACCTCCGCCCCGCCGTCGCCATGATCGGGCATATTGAGCCGGCGTGCAACTTCGCAGCGTCTCCCCCAACTGGACACCGATTGCCCTGGACCTTAATTGGCTTTGTCGGGCTTCAGATCGGCAGCGCGGCTATTCAGTCACGGTAGAATTTTTCAGTCACGGTAGAATTTTTTGCATAAATGGCGTCACGGGCAATCCTGTTCCATGTCTGCGCCGGAACGCGGAACTTTTGGGTCAAAACACCGTTCCTTCGTAGATCGCTGATGGACAACCTCAAAGCAGCAGCTCAGGAGGAATGATCATGAACATCAAGATGCTTTGCATGGGCGCGATGGCGCTTTCGATGATGACCGGCGCAGCGCTTGCCGCCGGTGCCACTGGCACTTCGGCGCTCGACGATCCGCAGAAAATGTCACCCTTCTTCACCGACGCCGGCATGAAGAGCATGAAGTCGGAAGCCGAATTCAAGACCGCATGGATGGCCATGTCCACGAGCGACCGGGCCATGGTGTTGAAGGAATGCAGCGACGCCGGCATTGCCAAGACGCATGCCGACTTCTGCAAGATGGCCAACCAGCTCGGTAACAAGTGACCGCCGGCGTCTTGCCGATCGCAATAACGGACCAAGCGAAAGGGCGGGCAGGTCCGTCATTGCGCGACCTTCCAGTCTGCACGGCGGCTTAGCCATTTGACGTCGCTACGCCGGAATATCCGCGCAATGAAGGCCACGGCTTTTGTTCGATTGCCGTGGCGCCATCGGCATGGCCTGGTCGGAACGCATGTCGCGGAGTGGCAATGCCACCCCGAGCGGTCCCGTCTGCTCGCAGCCCGCCGGTTAGCCTCCGCATGGCATTGCCGGCACCGGCGATCCAGGCGAGATCGCATGCAGAACCAGGCAGCTGAAGGGCCTGGTGCTGAAGACCGAGTTTTTGAAAAAGGCCTGATCGCCTCGGCACCCTTCGCTTCCATCTCAATCGCCTCATGACTGAACCGCCAATGTGAGCGAATCGCCCATGCGACGAGTGGGAGGAGCCTGTCCCCTCGCCCTATGTTGCACTGCGTTAGATTTGTTGCATTGCAATATCGGCGCATCGGGTCGAGCCTCTGCGAGGTGGGCATTCCTTGCACGAGGTGATTGTGTCGGCATCATTTCGGCCTGACATCGAAGGGCTGCGCGCACTGGCGGTGGCGGGTGTCATCGCCTTCCATTTTGGTCTCTCCGGCCTGCCCGGCGGCTTTGCTGGCGTCGACATCTTCTTCGTCATCTCCGGCTACCTGATTACAAAACACCTGGTTACGGAAATAACCGAAACCGGGCGGCTGAACCTCTGGCGCTTCTACGCCCGGCGCGCCCGGCGCCTGCTGCCGGCGGCACTGTTCGTCATTCTCGCCACGCTGTTTGCTGGTTACTTCATCCTGTCGCCGGAGGAACAGGCGCTCTATTCGAAAGGCGCTATGTTCGCCTCCGCCTACATGATCAACCTCTGGCTGATCCGCTGGTCGTTCGACTATTTCGCCGCCGACGCCACCAACAACCCCTTCATCCACTTCTGGTCGCTGTCGGTCGAAGAACAATTCTATTTGGCATGGCCGGCGCTGCTTTTGATGGCCGCATGGCTGCGCCCGGGCAAGCGCACCGCTATAATCGTCATTGGCCTCGCCGGCCTAGCCTCCTTCGCCGCCTGCGCCTGGCTGACGGAAGTGTCGCAGCCCTGGGCCTTCTACTTCTCGCCGCTCAGGGCCTGGGAATTCGCCGCCGGCGGGCTCGCGACCATGGCGCCGGCAAAGATCTGGCGCGACCGGCCGCTGCTCGCCACGTTCCAGGCATGCCTCGGTCTGGTGCTGATTGCCTGGGCCTATCTGATGCTGGACGAAGACTCACCGTTTCCCGGGGTGAATGCGCTGGCGCCTGTCGCCGGCACCGTGCTGCTGCTGCTCAGCGGCAGCGGCGGCCGCAATCTGCCGAGCGCAGTGCTGGCGCTGCCGCCCATGCAATGGCTGGGCCGGCTGTCGTATTCGCTCTATCTCTGGCACTGGCCAGTCATCGTCTACGCGGCAATGGTGGTTCCCAACCTGTCCATCCTGGACCGCTTTGCCTGCGCGGCGCTGACGCTGCTTCTGTCGATGTTCACCTATCATTTCGTCGAGAACCCGATCCGCCGCAATGGCTGGCTGATGGCCGGAGCAGCGCGGGCGCTGGTGCCCGCCGTCGCGCTGACCGGCGCCGGCGTGGTGGCGGCCTATGGCAATGCGCGCTTTGCCGAGCACAATCTCAGCCCCGAACAGCACGTCATCGCCGACAGCGCCGCCCAACTCTCCACCGTGCGCGCGACCAATGGCGGCTGCGTGCTCGATTTCGAGACCGTCAAGCCGAAGCCCTGCATGTTCGGCCGCAAGGATGCCCAACGCTCGGTCGTGCTGTTCGGCGACTCGCATGCCGACCATTGGTCGACGCCGCTGATCAAGGCGGCCGAGAAGAACAATTTTCGCGTCGTCACCTTTCTCAAATCCTCCTGCCGGGCTTCGCGGGTGACGACCTGGAACTGGCGGCTGAAGCGCGACTACACCGAATGCGACCAGTGGCGCGAGCAGTCGGTCAAGGACATCATCGCGCTGCACCCGCAACTGGTGGTGATTTCGGAATTCTCGATCGGCAATGTGATGAAGGAATCGCCCGAGGAGTTGAAGCACGCCGATTGGCAAGCGCAGTGGCGGACGGGCCTCACCTGGACGCTTCAGGCCTTCAGCCAGGCCGGCATCAAGGTCGCGGTCATCAGGGACGTTCCCTACAATGCAAGCTACGCCGACAAATGCGTGGCGCGCGCGCTGTGGCGGGGCCAGACGCCCGCGACATGCGACACGCCGAGGATCATGGCGGCAAACGACGACATCGCCACAGTCGAGCGCGACATCGTGCGCTCGACGCCGAACGCCACTTACATCGACATGACCGACCGGTTTTGCGACCAGACCACCTGCCACGTCTTCATCGACGGCAAACTAGCCTTCCGCGACCGCCACCACCTGGCAACGCCCTTCGCCGAAACGCTGGAGCCGGCGGTGGAACGGGCGCTGTTTTCGAATGTGATGGCGGCGGCTGTGAAGTAACAGTGCGGGATCTTGTCGGATCACGACCGACCAGCCCTTGGCGAGCAACCCACGCCAGGTCAGCTAAGGATGAGACCAGCCAGTAAAACGGTAAGGATAAGCGACAGCGGAACTGCAAGAAGGCAGCACAGCTCGAAAGTATTGGCTCGCCAAGAAGTCATTGGTCGCTTTTCCATGTTGGCCTTCTCTCTCAACGGCCAGACCGGGACGGCAGTTCCTAGATGGTGCTCATCCCCACCACTCATCACGCAATTGGCGCAGTTCGTTCCGCTTCCTGGTCATCCATCGTGCACGCGCCAAATGTGTCGCCCACGCCCGGAAAGCCCTCTCCGGCTCCCGCTCCGGATCGATATGCAGAACGATGCGGGCGACCTCACGCCAATCGGTCCCTTCCGCCGAAGCGTCGAGCAGCCGGATATAAGTAAGCATGCGATCTTCGTCATAACCGGTCAGAACCGAAGACGTCGGCGCTGCGTTCGCGATATGAAGGTTTGGCGGCTTTAGCATTGCAACCTACCAGCACTGGCGCACCGTAGCAGCCTATGAAGAAGCCGGCGCCCTTTGATCGGAGGATGCGGATCGAGATTCGCCTCGACGGTCGACAAATGCGGGCCTCAGGCGGGGTTCCGCGCAGTTGGGCTCACGCCTCACCCATCGCGATCGGGTGGGCGCAATCTATGTATTTTACTAGGTATTTCAGTGGAACCTAATTTAGTCGACGCAATTATGCGTGCGTGAGAAAGCGTGAAATCCAGACCGTCACTGAAAGCCGGCTATCGCGGGATCAGTTGGCCGATGATCCAGTGATTGCAGTCGATTTGACCGAACGGATATTGCAGGCGGCCGACAACGACAGGATAGTCTGCCTCGTCGTGGCAACGGAGCAGCTGGAAGCCGACCGCATCGAGAAGGCGGAGCCTAGGGAGACCAGGATTGCCGCTAGTTTCGTCCGGGACTTTGAGGTGATGCTGCTTGTTCTTTATGCGGCCTACGCCCTCGCTGTGCTGGGTGCGACCGCTTTCGTTTTGCTGGAACTGGGGCATGTCCAATAGATCGGCAAGGTGACGGGACTGGCACCGCCCGATTGTCGCTGTTTTGACGGGACACCGGGATACATACGGCGCGGACCACAACCAGCTCGAGGCTTGCGTCGACGGCCACCCTGCCGCACAGCCAGAGGCATTTTCGCCCACGCGGCGCTAATTGGGGCTCTCAGTTGGGGGCATCTTGCTAATTTGTGGAACGAGCCTGCCCCTCGCGGGTTTTTCTATTAGAGGGACGTTAATGAAGGAGGTAGCTATGAAGAAGCTCCTGCTTGCCTCGGTGATCGCCATCGCCTCGGCGGCTTCCGTGATTGGCCCGGCCAATGCCGGCGGCAGCGTCACGATCGGCATCGGCAACGGCTATGACGACGACTATTATTATCGCCACCATCGGTATTCCGATTACGACGATGAGTACGTCCCCCGTTACCGCTATGATGTCTATAACGAGGACTACGCGCCGCGCTACCGGTACCGGTACCACCGGCGCTGCCATACCGAAGTCATCAGGCACTGGCGTCATCACCACCGGATCATCGAAAGAATCCGTGTCTGCCGTCGTTGACGGATCGATCCGGCCGGTAGTGCCGGCCGGATCGGCGGGGCTCCTCATCTCGGCTTGCGCATCAGCATCATGCCGTAATGCACGGCCAATATGTCGAGCCCGATCTTGAGTAGTTTCACCACCACGTCGCGCGGTTCGCCCGCCTGTTCGGCCAGGCTCTTGACCGTTGCGTCGGCACAGCAGACCTTTTGCACGATGCCGGCGATCTCCCAATGGACAAGCGCCCTGGTGGCCTCGGCATGGTCGCGGCCGGCGGACAGGATGTGTTCTGCGACGCCGCTGCCGGTGCGGCCGCCGTCGACACGCTCGGCCCAAGCCATCGGCTTGGCGGTTGCCTCCGACGAACTGCGGAAATCCTGGCGGTAGCGCATCCCCGCCTCGCGCTGCTGGCGCGACAGCGAGGTGAGGCCGCTCAGCGGGTCGACATTGCGCACCCGCACGATGCCGCCGGTCGCAGTGTGGCCGTCATTGGAGACCTCATAGAGGCGCGCCGCCTCCTGTGTTCCTTTGGCCAGCCGCTTGCGGCCGAACCTGTCGTCTTTCAGCGCGAAATCATGGCCGATCTCCTTGCGGATGCGCACCTGCTCGGCCTCGCCCTTCGGCAATCGCGTCGGCCTGGCTTTGGTCTTCTGGGCGATTTTGCTGCTCATCGGCTCGGTCCTCCTGGTTTTTTGTCGTCGGGCTCTGGCGAATTTCCGTCATCCACTGGGCTCAAATCGTTTCGGCCGGCAGCGTGCGCAGGAAGCGCGCCGCGTGATAGGCGCAGTAACTTTTCGAAGGCTTTGTGCGCAGCCCGCAGCACAGCATGTCCAAACCGGGGCGACTGCCGGTGGCATCGTTTTCGGCATCCTCCTGCAGCGTCGTGTCGAGCGGCGCGCGGCAACGGTCGAAAAGGCAATCGATGAAGCGCATGGCGGCGAAATGTGGCTGGCGGCCGCCGGCGGCGATCGGGCGCGGCGCCGGCATTTCGAGCCGCTCGCCATCGGACCCGGTGATCCGAGCCGGACCCGGCTGCCAGGCCGGCGGCGCCAGCCTGGCCGACAGCCTGGCGGGGCGGCAGCGTGGCTCGGCCTTCGGATCGGCCTCCGCTTGGCTTGCGGCATTTGATGGCTCAGGCGCCGAATCTCCGAGCCGGCCGCCCGAGCGTCCGCCACACCGGCCCTTGGATCTGGCAAGGCCGATGGTGCGCAAACGGGCGGTGCGGTGGACGATGCCGATGATGGCCGCGCGCGAGGCCGGGCGGCCGCCCAGCGCGGTCAACCGGGTGGCGATCTTCGCGGCCGACAGCCCGCTCATCAATAAGTTCTCGATTTGTTCCAATTCAGAGGCGGAATAGCGGGCGGCCATGATGTTTTATTCCCTGCAAGGGTGGTTGTGTGTGGCGCCGGCTTCGCCGGCTCTCAGGCTGGAAAGCCGATCAGCCTTCGCGTGGCCTGCTACGATCGAGCTTCATCTCGGCCGCCTGCCTGGTTGCGCCGGAGACTGCCTTGCCCATCCGCTTGTCGAAGGCGATGACCGTGCCGTCTTCGGTACGGATCCAGGAAACCGCGGCACCCGCGTTGCCGGTCGACGGGTAATTCGTGGCCGGAGCCGTGAGGGGAACGGCTCCGGCCGTTCCGGCCGCTTGCGCTGCCGGAACCGAGGCGCGAGCCTCGGGCATCGGCCCGGCCGGGGAGGAGGACAGCCGCGACGAAGGGGAAACGGTTGGCACATGCATGGCCTTGGCGATCGTTTGCGGTACCGCCTCCAGGCCAGCGCCGCCGGCGCGCTGAACGGCGGATTTAAGGACCGAAAGCTGGTGAAGCGACTTGTGCATGCCCGCATAAGAGCATAACTCAAATCATAATGCAAGCGATTCTTGCATAGACGAAACCGAATCTTATGTCTCAGATGGGAGCCATGGCGAAAACTGCACTGTCGATCAAGGTCGGAGCGGCGATCCGCCGGGCGCGCAAGCAGCGCGGCCTGGTGATGCGTCACATTGCCGAGCACAACGACACCGACGTCGCTGCCGTCGGCAATTGGGAGACCGGGCGCAACCTGCCCAAGACCGAGAACCTTTTGAAGACCGCCGCTTTCCTGCGCGTCGATCCGGTGGCGCTCGGCAAGGGCGAGGTCGTCTTCCTCGAAGATGCTGGACCGGTCGCCGATGCCGAGATCGTCACCGATCCCGGCCCCCTGCCCGCCGGACCGATGGACATCCAGCTTCTCGGCACCGCCGTCGGCGGCGACGATGGCGACTTCACCTTCAACGGCCAACCGGCCGGCTATGTCCAGCGGCCGCCGGGGATCCGGCATCTGCGCAATGTGTTTGCGCTGCACGTGCTGAGCGATTCGATGGTGCCGCGCTACGAGCCCGGCGAGATGATCTATTGCGGCGGCCGCGACGCCGTGCCCGGCGACCATGTGGTGATCGAGACGCTGCCCGAAGAGAACGAGCAAAACGGCAAGGCCTTCATCAAGAAGCTGGTCAAGCGCACCGCCGCCGAGTTGATCGTCGAGCAGTACAATCCGCCCAAGACGCTGACCTTCAACCGCTACGCCATCAAAAACGTCTTCCGCGTCATCCCGCTCAAGGAACTGCTGGGGTATTGAGGAGGGTTTTCCCTTCTCCCCTTGTGGGAGAAGGTGGCCGAGCGAAGCTCGGTCGGATGAGGGGTGCCGGACGGATCGCTACGTAAGGCTTTAAAATCGTTCCATATTTTAACGCCGAGTTTCTTCCAGCACCCCTCATCCGGCTCGGCGCTACGCGCCGATCCACCTTCTCCCACAAGGGGAGAAGGAAGTTCCCCCCTCAAGCCCGCCTCGACTGCTCCGGCTCTCGACCGTTGAGCAGGCGCGCCTCGGCGCGCACCCGTTGCCGGTCGTCGATGAAGGCGGCCTGGATCGAAACGGCGGCGCCCGGCAGGCCATCGGCACGGCAGGCCTTGCAGATGAGGCGCCCCGAAAGCGCTGATAGCGGCGTCTCCGGCCTCACCCCATGCCGCTTGAGCTCGGCCGGCTTCCACCACCTGTTGCGGCCGCAATCGATGCACTCGACGGCAATCGAGACGACATCGGCGATCGTCGCTTCCTTGCCCGCCAATGCCATGGCCACCCCATCGTTGTTCCTGCTTTGTTCACATCATTATCGGTTTTTGGAGCGGAGTCGAGTCGGTTCCGCTTACATCAACGTGAAAGTTTCACTTGTTCAATTATTTGAGTTATGCTTATATCTCATGCGGGCTGGAATCGGCGCGAGCCACGGAACCGCGGCCGGCCGGCAGCAAGGGAGCGACGATGAACCCAGCCCAGTTCGCCCATGCCTGCGGCTATAGCGGCGACAGCCCGGCCATGCTTGCCGCTTTCGCGGCCATCCGCCAGGACGGCATCCGCAAGGCACGCCAGGGCCATCGCCAGCGCAAGGTGGCGATTGACCAGATGAAGCCGAGCCGCGTTCTGTTCCTGGCGGCGATCCGCCCGGCGCAGACAGCCGAGGAGGCACTCGAGGACGCCGCCCGCTTCCTGGCGATGTTCCGCAACATGCCGCGCTGGCGGCAGGAAAGGCGCGCCGCCGACCTCGCCCGTGCCAGACAGCAGCGCCTCTTCGCCCGCTTCTTCCGCCGCTACGGCCACCGCCTCTGGGCGTTCGAGATCACCTGAAGGCGCGGGCCTTCCCTTGCAAGTCAAAACGGATATTGCGATCGCCGACGTCGCACCGTATGTCTTCGCGCGATGAGCGAGATCGAATTCCGTCGCGCGCAGGCGCCCGACCTGCCGGCGATCGTTGCAATGCTTGCCGACGATGTGCTCGGCGCAGACCGGGAAGACCTATCCACGCCGCTTGCGCCATCCTATCTCGATGCCTTCAGCGCAATCGATGCCGATCCCAACCAGTTGCTGGCCGTGGCTGTCGAGGCCGGGCAAGTGGTCGGGACCCTGCAACTCACCTTCCTTCCGGGTATCTCCAGGAAGGGTGCCTGGCGCGGCCAGATCGAAGGCGTTCGCGTCGCCCGGCAATGGCGCTCGCGCGGCGTCGGCAAACTGATGGTCGAATGGGCGATTGAAACGTGCCGTTCGCGCAATTGCAACTTCGTCCAACTCACCACGGACAAAGGTCGACGGGAGGCGCACGATTTTTACGAGCGCCTCGGTTTCACCGCCAGTCATCTCGGCTACAAGATGGCGCTGTAGGTTGCGGCGGCGGCCTCCGCGCTGCTTGACAATTCACCCGCAATGTTCTCTTTATGTTCCTATCATAACGCGAGACAATGCGGCGTTCGAGCCGCCGCGAGCGAACGGGCCGGATGGAAGCCAACATCCTCCACGCGGATCTGGATGCCTTCTATGCCTCGGTCGAACAATTGCTCGACCCGGCCTTGCGCGGCAAGCCGATTGCCGTCGGCGGCGGGGTAGTGCTTGCCGCATCCTATGAGGCCAAGGCGTTCGGCGTGCGCGGCGGCATGCCGGGACGGCGGGCGCGGGAACTCTGCCCGCAACTCATTTTCGTCGGCGGCCATTTCAAGGACTATCAGCGGCTGGGCGATGCGGCAATCAAGGTGCTCGGCGATTTCACGCCGGTGGTCGAGCGGATTTCGATCGACGAGGCCTTTGCCGACGTCGCCGGCTGCACCCATTTGTTCGGCTCGCCGGCCGAGATCGCCGGCAAGATACGCCGCCGCGTGCGGGCCGAGCTCGGCCTGCCGATCTCGGTCGGAGTGGCCCGCACCAAGCATCTGGCCAAGATCGCCTCACAAGTGGCCAAGCCCGACGGGCTCGTGGTGGTCGATCCGCGCCACGAGCTGGAATTCCTCCATGAGCTGCCGGTCGAGCTGATGTGGGGCGTCGGCCCCGTCACCAGGGAGCGGCTGGCCGGTATCGGCGTCAACACCATCGGCGAGTTGGCGAAGACCAACAGTGGCGCGCTGGAGCGCCTGCTCGGGCCGGCGGCGGGAGAGAAACTGAATGCGCTGGCGTGGAACCGCGATCCGCGCAAGCTTGAGACGCAGCGCCGGGCGCGCTCGGCCGGCGCGCAATCGGCGCTCGGCCGAAAACCGGCCGACGAGCAGGTCTTCGTCCCCGCTTTGCTGCATCTGGCCGACAGGGTCGCCACCAGGTTGCGTGCGAAATCCCGGCCCGGCCGCACGGTGACGGTTCGTGTCCGCTTTGCCGATTTGCGCTCGGTGACGCGCTCGGTCACGCTCGACCAGCCGATTTCGGCAACCGCCATGCTGGCCGAAATCGCCGAGGCGCTGGTGCGCAAGGTGCTCATCGACCATCCGCACGAAAAGACCATCTCGCTGCTGGCGATCGCCGTATCGCATCTGGAGCAGCATGCCGGGCTGCAACTGGAGCTGCCGCTCGGGCTCGACGACCGCCGCCGCCCCGGCACCCGGAAGGACGCGGCGCGCTGGATCGCGGATCGCGCCATCGACAAGATCCGCGACCGCTTCGGCTGGGAGGCGGTCGGCTACGCCTCGGTCGCGCTCGGACTACAGCGGTCGGTTCCCGACGCATTTCGGGAGCTGGCCGAGAAGGAATTGTGAGTTGCGCGGCGGGGGCGAAAAAAAAATTATCCGACAGGAGCCAGGGGCGATACGGCCGGCCCGTTCAAAGCCGTGCCGTCGACGGCAAAATGCGAGCCGTGGCAGGGGCAGTCCCAGCAGCGTTCCAATGAGTTCCAATGGACGTGGCAGCCGACATGGGTGCATGCGGCCGAGCGCTTGTGGAGCGTGCCGTCCTCATCGCGAAAAGCCGCGACTTTGGTAAGCCCTTCGCGCACGATGGCGCCCTCTCCCGGCCGCAGCTTATCGGCGGAATCGATTTCGCCAGGCGCGACATACTCGGCAAAACTCCTGATCGCTGTCGCATTCTCCGCCAAATAGTCGCCGATCGCCCGTACCGTCTTGCGGGAGGGTTCGTAAAGTTCCCGCCAAGGGCTTTCCCCCTTCAGGATCAGGTCGGAAACCAATTGGCCGGCAACAACCCCATGGGTGATGCCCTGACCGGAATCGCCGGTGACCACGAAGACATGCCGGTTGCCGGGATTGCGGCCGATGAACCCGGCATAGTCGACGGTCTCCATCACCTGCCCGGACCATCGATTGGTTTCCGCGCCGATATCGGGCACCAATTTTTTGATCCAGTCCGCCAGGCCCGCGAAGCGGTTGTCGGCATCGTCGGCCTGCCCTGTCTTGTGGTCCTCACCACCGACGATCAGAAAGTCGGTTTTGCCTTCACCAGGCTGCAGGCGAACGTAGTGATAGGGATCCAGCGTGTCCCAATAGAGTGCATCCGGCAAAACGTCGCGCGCGATCTCGAACGACATCGCGTAGGTCCGATACGGCGCTTGCTTGGTGTGGAGCGCGACCCGATCGTTGATCGGCGAATTAGTGGCGACAACGGCCGATCTGGCAGACACGGTAAAGCCCGAGACCGTGCTTACGCGGACGCCGCCGTCGGTCTCCGCGACCTTGTCGACGATGGTCTGCGCATAAAGCATGCCGCCGCGCGCGCGAATGCCCGCAGCCAGCCCGCGGAGATATTCGAGGGGGTGAAATGTCGCCTGATTGGCGTAGCGAAGGACGGGCGTATCCGAAAAGCCTGCAAACGACACGCCTGCGGTTTTCTCGACGTCGACACCAATCTTCAGAGCGGCGCCCAGTTCGCGCTCGATGACGGATTCCCTTCTGCCTGACGCCGGAAACAGAAAGCCGTCGAGGCGGCGGAAATCACACGCGATACCCTCTGCTTCCTGGATCGATTGGACACGGTCGATAGCCGCCGACTGGCTTTGGTAGTAAATCCGCGCCAGTTCCTCGCCGCGCAATTTGATCAGTTCCGAAAAATAGTCGTCGCAGATCGACGACAGATGCGCGGTGGTGCGTGCCGTCATGCCGCTTCCGATCCGGCCGCGATCGAGCACCGCCACCTTTTGCCCGGCGACGGCCAGTTGGTAGGCGACCGACAGTCCGGCAATGCCAGATCCGACGACCACGACATCGACCTGTTCACTCCGCTCGAGCGGAACCGCCTCAGGCGCGACTTCGGTTGCCGCCCAAAGCGATACAGTCCTTTCATCGCTGACATTCATTGGCGGAGCCCTTCATACCCGACATTCGGATAAACGGACGCCAAGATTCAAAGTTCCTCGACGCCTGAATGCCTGCGTAAGCTTGACGTCACCGCCGGTCCGCCCCGACGCGTTGTGAGCCGGCCTGGCTGGGCGGTGCGATGCACTTTGCGTCAGGAGGGATCGTTTCCTGCAAATGCGACATTCGAGGCAGCCCTGGTCGTCAGACCAAAGCGTTGCGCCGCCCCAGGCGACCAGGGCGATGCCGGCCGGCCGACCAACCCACTGGCCGGCAGGAAACACCGGTTCGACGAGAACCCACGAAGGTCCCGAAATGACCCAGAAGCGGGCGTTCGGCAGCGATCCGAGCAGCAACGATTTGGCAGGACCGAAAATCGGCATGGAATGTCGCAATCATCATCATGTCCCGTCCAAGTTGTGGACACGTCCTTCTCAAAGGCGCACTCTTGGCATGCGAAACGCGAGCCAGAGTTTCGTCCAACGCTTCACATGCCTGACTTGCGTCGGTGATTGTCTGAGCCATCCGGATACTTCCGAATGGGCAGACTTCACATTGTGTCGCCTATCCGTGATCAGGCTACGGCCGAAGGCACGTTGCAGCCCGTTCCGGATCAACGATCAACTGGGAGGTAAACAACATGCCTGATTTTCAGCGCAGAGAACTTCTTGTTCAAGGAAGCGCGGCTCTTGCCGCAATTGCTGCTCTCTATACCTCGCGTCGGGCTTACGCTTTTCCAACACGGCCGAGCGAGGAAGTTATTCCATGGCTGGATCAGCCGACCGAAAATCCCGATCCGGTAGGTATCCAGAAACAGCTTGTCTGGGAAGATTTGGATAGCTGGATAACGCCAAACGACAAGTTCTTCAGCATCTCGCATTTCAACCGACCAACGATCGACGAGAAGACATGGTCGATGGAGATCGGAGGCCTGGTCAACAAGCCCTTAAAATTGACGCTCGCCGACATCAGGGCACGACCGCGGCAGGAGGTCGTTTTCACAGTGGAATGCTCGGGCAACCACGGGTTTCCCTTCTTCACCGGCGGCATCGGCAATGCCCGCTGGGCTGGGACGCCGCTCGCCCCGATCCTCGAGGAAGCCGGCGTTCTGGAGAAGGGCATCGAGGTCGTCTTTTTCGGTACTGACAAAGGCGAGGTCGCAATACGCGACGTCAAGATGCAGCAGAACTTCGCTCGCAGCATGTCGCTCGCCCACGCGATGAACCCCGATAATCTCCTCTGCTATGAAATGAATGGGAGCCGTCTTGCCGGCGCCCAATGGCTTCCCGGTACGGCTCATTGCGCCAGGCTGGTACGGGATCGCCAACGTCAAGTGGCTAAAGCGCATCGAGGTTCGCGATACGCGGTTCATGAGCCTTCTGATGGCCCGTGACTATGTCACCATCCGGGAGGAGGACCACAACGGCGAGACCGTATGGGCCGAGACGTCAGTCGGGCGAGCGCTGATAAAGTCCGCGCCTGCGAAGGTTACCCGGAAAGACTCGGATTACCGCATCGTTGGCGCAGCCTGGGGGGCGCCGATCGACCGGGTCGAAGTTCAAATCGACCAGGGGCCTTGGGCACCAGCGACCATTGACCACAGTGAGGAGGCAGAGCACGCCTGGAAAATTTGGTCCCTGGCTTGGGCAAATCCCTCTCCTGGAGAACACACGGTGACCTCGCGCGCGGTCAGCACCACGGGACAAATTCAACCGGCGATGGACGATCCCTTGATTGCCAAGAAACACACATACTGGGAGAGCAATGGCCAGGTGACGCGCCGCGTGCGTGTCGGCTAGAGCATTTTGCAGCCAAATGGAATCATTTTGCGTCCGCATAAATGCGGCAAAACAAATAGTTAGAGTGGGTTACCGGTTCCAGGAGAGCCGGAACCGCTCTAAGAACTTGCGGCCATCTGGCAATTGCGTTTGGGTCAACTAGGAAGAGGCTGCCTGATCCGAAAGCTGGCGCCGCTCTATATCGAGCATGACGGCTGTGGGCCGTAGATCCTCTTCGCGACGATACCGCTCCCCGAAATCGGAAGCGGAACCCTTCAGCTTGGTGACCGAGGCGATGGCAGACTTGTCCGGTGGCGCAACCTTGGCCCCGTCGCCTCCGCGCGCCATCGCGGCAAGCCCCTCACCGCTCTATCGTACTGATCTCCGCATCGGGCAAGCACCAGGGTGCGTAGCGGAAATCCCGGATCTGGATGACCTCCTCGCCCGCCCATTCGACCAGCATGAAGCCGCGCACGGCGCCGTCCGGGTCCCCAGGGTTGCGGATGAGGATCGCCGGCCGGCCGTCGACAAAGCCCAGCGACAGCGCCCAATCGGTCGCGCGGTCGTAATTGCCGAAATAGGTCGACACTTCGGCCTTGCCGCGCAGGCGGACGCGGTTGACGACATCGAGCCGGACGTCCTCGGCGATCAGAGCCCTGACCGCGTCGAAGTCGCGCGCGTTGAACAGGTCGACATAGCGCCGCAGCCGGCGCTCGTCATCGGCGTCGAGCCTCGGCGCGAGCGCCTGCTCGGGCTGCAGCGCCAGCAGCTTGAGCTGCGCCCGCCCGCGATGCAGCGCGGCCTTGGTGGCGGCGAGCGTCGCGCCGGTGACTTCGCAGGTCTCGTGCAGGCTGAGGCCGAGCACGTCGACCAGGATCACGGCGCTGCGCTGCGGCACCGAAAGCTGCATGAAGGAGCGCAGGCCGGTCTGGGCGGCGAGCCGGCTGTCGGCGCTGCCGGAGGGATCCTCGATGACGCTCATGTCGGCCTCGGTCATGCGCGACCTTTCCCGATTGCGCCGCCGCAGATGATCCTGCGCGGCATTGTGGGCGATGCGAAACAGCCATTGCTCCGGCCGTTCGACCATCGCGCCGCCGTCGATCGCCTGCAGCGCCTTGATCAGCACCTCCTGGACGATATCCTCGCCGTCGATCACCGAGCCGGCCATGCGCGCGCAGTAACGATGCAGCCTTGGCCGCAACCCGACGAGCATCGCCTCCAAAGTCGCCCTGTTCATTTTCGGCGTAGCTTCCCATTTCTGCGCGAGCGGCATGGCAGGCGCTACCCGGCGTTTTGATCCGCCAGCATACGGTAGTTGCCGATGACTTTGACAGGCGATCGCATTGCCGGGGTCGAGCGGCGCTGGGCGTGGTTTTCCGTAAACGCCTTGAAGGCCGCAAGCCCGGTCAGCGTCGACGAATCGCCGTCCTGACCGACGATGTGGACGAACGAACCATCGTCCAGCTCGAGCACGAGATAGCGCACCGTCGGCGGTGCCGCCTCGCCCAGCGCTTCGAACACTTTTTCGACCAGCGCGCGGTTATTGTCCAGGTCGGCTTGGTTCACACCATATCGAATAAGCGCATAGTTCATCGTCGTCTCCTGACTGGTTGGTATGAACGAAGGACGACCGGCCGCGCCGAAAAGATTCTCACTACCGAAGAATCTTTTCGGTTGCCCGCATCGTCTTTTCCGCGTGGGCGGCTGCGCGGCAGCCATCAAGCAGGAGAGACGATCATGCATATCCAGTTTGCCGAGCTTCCAGTGTTCGACCAGGACCGTGCCAAGGCGTTCTACACCAGGCATCTCGCCTGTCAGGTGCTGGCCGACCAGAAGATGGGCGATGGCGGCTGGCGCTGGATCGAGCTGGCGTTTCCGCATGCCGTGACGAACCTGCATTTCATCAGGCGCGCCGACGACACCCCCGCCGCGGAGCCGGTATTGGTGCTGGTCGACGAAAATGTCGGAGCAATGACCGCGGCGTTGAAAGCGGGCGGCGTCGAGACCGTCACCGAACCTCATGAGGCGCCGTGGCAGCCGGGCCGCACGGTGGCGGAGTTTCGCGACAGCGAAGGCAACCGCATGGTCCTCGCCAGCCGATAAGCCTCCGGAACCCTCTGTCTGGCGGGGCGTCGTACCTAAGTCCTACCTCCGGCCGGACCATCGGCCGTGCTTCCTTCGCATTATTATTTCGTGACCTCTGCGCGCCGGAACCTTCCCTTGCATCGGGCGTTCGGGCGCTGTATTCGCGATGCCTCATATTTAGGCAGGCGGAGGAAATGCGAATAAGGGCGGGTGGCAAAACAAACATGGGCCGGGGAGGAGCATCTTACCATGTCGAACCGTAAAATCGGAATGTCCCACAGTTTGGGGCTGCGCGTTGCTGACCTCAAAGCCAGAATGCGAAGCGCCCAGATCACCGAGCACGAGATGAAGACGTTTCAGAAAGTTGCCGCCATCATGGGAGGCGCCGAAGGCTCCCTGCGGCTGGATGCCGACGATCTGATCGCCGCATCCTTCCTTGCCGACCCCTTAGAAGATCTCCCGCTACCCAGGTGAAGGGGGTGAACGCTGGTCAAATCCTATCGGGATTGAACCTGCGATTCCCGCCGGCGGAGCATCCGCCAGCCCAAGCCGCATGCCAAGAGGACGTTGGCCAGCGCCAGACCGGAAAGCGCGGCCAACGTCCCATGCGGGCCGAAGCGCTCCAGCAGCAATGCGCCGGCCGAGGGTGCCGCCGCCTGGGCGATCAGGCTCGGCATGGCGAGGCGACCCATTAGTCTCGCATAGCCGTTCGAGCCGAACAGCGCGAGCGGCAGCGTTCCCCGTGCGATGGATTCGAGGCCGATGCCCGCGCCATAGAAACCGAGCGCCACCGGGATGATTGGCATGCCGGCCCAGAGCGCCGAAACGCCGATCGCCACAAAGGCAACTGAGGCGAACTTGGTCAGGATCGGATGGTGGTAGCGCGCAATCATCATCTCGATCGCGCGCGCCGCCACCTGGGACGGGCCGACCAGAGCGCCGAGCCCGACGGCTGCGGCCAGCGCCATGCCGCTGCCCTGCAGGATGGTGAGCAGATGCACCGACAGCGTCGAGGAGATTACCGCCGCAAGCGTGAGGGTCGCGGCCAGAACGATCATGATCGACGGATCCATATTGTTTTCCAGGACCGGTGCCGCCTCCTTCAATTCTGGTTTGACTGCCGGTTGCGGCGCCGCGCGGGGCAGGATCACCAGATAGAGCGGAAGCGCAATTGCCAGCTGAAAGGCGGCGTAAACCAGGCAGGTGCCGCGCCAGCCGACCTCCCCCAGCAGCAAGGCTGAGATCGGCCAGCAGATCGTGCTCGCAAGACCGCCGAACAGCGTCAGCGCGGTGATTGCGGAGCGCGCGCCGTGGCCGTAGTGGCGGCCAAGCGTGGCGAAAGCGGCATCGTAGAGCCCCGCACCCATGCCCAGTCCGATGATCAGCCAGGCAGCGATATAGGCCGCAAGGTTGGGAGCAAGGGCTAGCCCGATCTGGCCGACCCCGATGCATCCGGCGCTGAATGCCAGGACGTTGCGGCCGCCATCCCGCTCGATCGATGAACCGACGCGCGGAGAAATCAATCCCGCCATGAGCAAGCCGAGAGACAGCCCGCCGACAACCCATGCCAGCGGCCAGCCGGTATCGGAGGAGACCGCCGGTGCAATGACCGCGGGAAGATAGTAGGACGATCCCCACGCCATGATCTGCGTCAGGCCAAGCGTGGTTATGATCACGCCGCGGCTGCGCAGGATGGCCGTCGAAGGCGGCGAAAGGCTCATGCCGCGACGCTGCAGCCGCAACCGCTTTTGCCGATCGTCTTCGCCTCGACATCGGCGACACAGCAGGCATCCGAAGCGGCGGGCGCCGGACCGCCGCAGCACCCCTTGTCGGCAGTACCGATGGTCGGCACGGTGCAGACGCCGGTCTCCGGCAGCACGAGCTGTACATTGTCGGCCGCCACCATGTCGCCGGCGATCGCTGCGGCGACGGAGCGGACCTGCTCATAGCCGGTCAGCAGCAGGAAGGTCGGCGCGCGGCCATAGCTCTTGATGCCGACCGTATAGAACCGTTGCTCTGGATGGCTGAGCTCGCGGTGGCCGTGCGGCGGCACGTCGCCGCAGGAGTGCTCGTTGGGATCGATCAGCGGCCCCAGTGCCTTGACGCTTTCCAGCCACGGATCGAGCTCGAGCCGAAGCTCGCGCGTCAGCGACAGATCCGGGCGTTGTCCGGTCGCGGCGATGATGCGGTCGACCGGGCCAAGCGCCTGCAAGCCGTCCCTGGTCTGGCCTTCGACGACCAGCCGTCCGTCGGCATCGCGGATCGAAACAGCCGCAAAGCCCGTCACCAGCCTGACGCCGCCGCTCTCGGCGAGTTCGCGCACTTCGGCGCCGAGTTCGCCCCGTGCCGGCAATTGGTCGGCATCGCCGCCGCCATAGATGCGCACCAGATCGGTGCCGCGCGTTGTCCAGATGAAAGCCGTGCCGGCCTCCACATTTGCCAGGCTGGCGAGATCCAGCACCGCATTGGCGGCCGAATGGCCGGAGCCGGCGACCAGCGTCGTCTTCCCCGCATAAAGGCTGCGGTCGCGGCCGAGAATATCGGGTATGCCGTAGGCGATGCGGTCGGCAAATTCGGCTTCGCCTTCTGCAGGAATTCCGCCGGCGCCGAGCGGGTTCGGCATCTGCCAGGTTCCCGACGCATCGATGACGGCGCGGGCGCTGTCGCGCCTGGTGCCGGTGGCGGTTTCGACCACCAGCATGAATGGCCGGTTCCCGCGTCCCTTGCTCAGCACCTTGTCGGCGCCCCAGCGCGAAATGCCGAAGACGCGGACGCCGGTTTCGATCGACGGCGACAATTGCGGAAGCTTTGCAAGCGGCTCGAGATAGTCCGCGACGAGGTCGTCCGCGGTCGGGAATGCCTCGGGCTCGGGCATCCGCCAGCCATGCGCCTCGAGCAGGTCTCTGGCCGCCTGATCGACGCAATAGCGCCAAGGCGTGAACACCCGGACATGGCCCCAATCCCTGAGATTGGATGCAACCGCATTGCCGGCTTCATAGACTTTGACAGGAACGCCCTGCGCGATGAGGTGGACCGCTGCCGCCAGACCGACCGGCCCGGCGCCGATCACCGCCACAGGGAGTTTTTCGATCGTATCCATATCTTCCATCCTTCCGGTAATTTCGAATTATAATGCCAAAAAAATCACGCCGCCGTTTTGGCGACCGCTTCCGCCGATGCCGGCGCACAGGTGCCGTCGGCGCAGCATTCGTCCGCGAGGTATCCGATGAGCCCGTTCATGGCGGGATAGTTGGCCCGGCAGATCAGCGTGGTCGCCTGGCGCTCCTGCGTTACCAGGCCGGTGTCGACCAGCCGCTTGAGGTGATGCGACAGCGTCGAGGCGGCGATGCCGAGCCTGTCCTGGATGCGCCCGACCGGCAGCCCCTCATCGCCGGCTCGCACCAGCGTCCGATAGAGCTGCAACCGCGTCGGGTTGCCGAGGGCTTCAAGTTGCGCGGCTGCTTTTTCGAGTTTCATGGAAATAAGCTATTTCCAGAATCGCTGCACGTCAAGAGAATTTCGACAAAGATCGAAATAAGACGATATCTAGCCGACGCGCTTACCGCTGGCGTCGATGACGACCTCGCCGTCCTCCTTGGTGAACGGGCCGATATCCGGATTGGGCAGGATATCGAGCACCGCTTCGGAGGGTCGGGCGAGCATGGTGCCGAGCGGCGTCACCACGATAGGCCGGTTGATCAGGATCGGATGCGCCAGCATGAAATCGAGGATCTCGTCGTCGCTCCACTTGGGGTCGCCCAGGCCGAGTTCGCCATAGGGCGTGCCCTTCTCTCGTAGCAATTGGCGCGGCGTCATGCCCATCGCCGCGATCAGCTCGACGAGTTTTTGCCGCGATGGCGGGTTCTTCAGATATTCGATCACCTCCGGCTCCTCGCCGGACTGCCTGATCATGGCCAGCGTGTTGCGCGAGGTGCCGCAATCGGGGTTGTGGTAGATGGTGATGGTCATTGCGCAGCTTTCATCTGTCGGACTGGTTTCGGTTGGACGAGCAGCCACCCTGCCAATGCCATGGCCAGCAACGCGCCCAAAAGCTCGGCGGCGATGAACCCCGCCAGATCGGCGGGGCGGATCCCGGCAAACGTGTTGGAGAACGCACGGGCGATGGCGACGGCCGGATTGGCGAAGGATGTCGACGCGGTGAACCAATAGGCGGCGGTGATATAGAGCCCGACCAGCCAGGGGATCGAATCCGGACGTGAGCGCAGGCCGGCGAGGATGGTGAAGACCAGCCCGAAGGCGGCAACCAGCTCCGCAATCCATTGCCCGCTTCCGGTTCGCACCGTCGCCGACACTTGCAGGATCGGCAGTTCGAACATCGCATGCGCGAGCAACGTTCCGGCGATGCCGCCGGCAATCTGGGCGGCGACGTAAGCAAGCGCCGCGTTCGTTTCGATCTCGCGTCGAAGCGCAAATACCAGCGTCACCGCCGGGTTGAAGTGCGCTCCGGATATCGGCCCGAATATGGTGATGAGCACGACCAGGATCGCCCCGGTCGGCAAGGTGTTGCCGAGCAGGGAGACGGCGACATCATTGCTCAGCCTGTCAGCCATGATGCCGGAACCGACCACGGTGGCGACCAGCAGAGCTGTGCCGAGGGCTTCGGCGGCAAGGCGGCGGGAAAGATTGACCAAGACGAACCTCCTCCCCCTAGCAGTTGCAGGTCACAGCCTGGATGACAGGTTGGCAAAGTTCCGGCGCGCCATTGCAGCAATCCTCCATGAGGTAGGCCAGCAGATCGCGAAAGCCGGTCATATCGGCGAAGTAGCGCACGCTGCGGCCCTCTCGTTCGGTCCGCACCAGGCCGGCATGGGACAGTATCTTGAGATGGGCCGACATCGTATTCGGCAACGCGGCGAGCCGTGAGGCGATCTCGCCCGCAGCTACGCCCTCGGCGCCGGCCCGCACCAAAAGGCGAAAAACGTCCAGCCGGGTCTCCTGGCCGAGCGCGGCAAGTGCGGAAAGGGCGAGCGTCTTGTCCATATTTCCAGATTTCCAGAAATGGGGAATAGAGTCAACGCGCCTGTTCCGGTGGCGGCTCGCCTAGCTTATCAGCCAGGCACTGTGGCGGCGACCGCATCAGCGCGACCAAGGCTTGCAACCGCTTTCCTGACCCGCTGCAGATGCGCCTGGCGACCGGCGGCCGAGACGCTGTCCATCCGGTAGAGCGCCAGGAATTTGGTCCGGCACAGCGGATGGCAGACGGAGCGGAAGCCGCGCAGCAGGGTTCGCCGGCCGGGCTGCCCCATGATCCACGACATCAGCGGCGTGGCACCGCATGTGGTCATCGCCATCACCCGGCGTATGTGCCGCAATTTGGGCCGCGGACCGCGTCGTGCGGTCGGCATCTCGAAAGCGAAGCCCGGCACCAGCACGCGCTCCAGCCAGCCTTTCAGCATCGCCGGCACGCCATACCACCAGGTCGGGTAAATGAAGACGACCGCCTCCGCCCAGAGCAGCTCCTGCGCATGTTCGTGCACGGGTTGCAGGTTCGCCGCCTTGTCGTGGTAGCCGCGCCACTCCTGCGTGCGCATGACTGGATCGAAGCCGGTCGCATAGAGGTCGAGCAGGTGGACCTGATGGCCGCGATCGGCAAGCGTCTCCAGCACCATATCGCGGACGGCGCCATTGAAGCTGTCCGTGCAGGGATGGCAATAGACGACGAGGACCTTCATCTTGCGCTCAGCCCGGTCGGTCACGAGAGGATCGCGGTGGTGCCTGCAGGCGCGTCGCATGCAAACAAGCCACCCGCAGACATAGTCGATCAGCTGTTTTCATGCGAAGCCCCGCAGCCCGTATCAAGACGCAACAGCTCCAGTCACGTCAAGGCCCGCTCGTTCGCCCAAAGAAAATTGCGCAGACATGGGCTTGCCGGAGGGCGCTGTCCCGGCCCTTCTGTCCCGCAAGCCGTCCGGTCCTTCAGTCGCCCATAAGCATTGCTTTCAGAGCATCCGCACCTAGCTTCAGGGCGTATCCAAAACCTCGGGAGAAAAAGATGCAGACAGGAAAACTGAGCGGCAAGATCGCCTTGGTGACTGGTGCCTCCTCAGGCATTGGCGAGGCCACCGCCTTGGCGCTGGCGGCCGAGGGCGCCACGCTGGTGATTGCTGCGCGGCGCGCCGAGCGCCTGGACAATCTGGCGAGGCGGATCCGTGAGACCGGCAGTGCGGCGCTGCCGATTGTCGTCGACGTCACCGACGAAACGCAAGCCACGGCGATGGTCGAACGGGTCCAGCAGGAGTACGGCCGGCTCGACATTCTGCTTGCGGTTGCAGGCGTCGGCGTCGCCGCGCCGTTCCGCAACACGACGCCGGAAGAGTACCGCCGGATGGTCGACGTCAACATTCTCGGGCTGCTTTATCCGATCCATGCGGCACTGCCCTCGATGCAGCGGCAAGGCGCCGGCCACATCGTCGTCGTCTCATCCGGCACCGGCCGTTATATCCACCCTTCGGTGGTCTATTCCGGCACCAAGCACGCGGTGAGCGCGATGGCGGAATCGCTGCGCCGCGAGATCGGCAAGGACGGTATCCGCGTCACCTGCATCGAGCCCGGCGCCGTCAAGACCGAGTTCACCCAGAATATGCGCGCGGATGTGCGCCAGGCGGTCGAGCAAAGGCTGGGCGACATGCAGCAACTAGAAAGCGAGGACATCGCCGCCGCCATCTTATACGCGGTGACCCAGCCGCCACGGGTCAACGTCAACATCCTGACCCTCTATCCGACCGAGCAGGCGTGAGGGCCGCAAAGGTGGTACCCTGCCGCCCCCCGCAGCCCTGCAGTATCATCCGCCGGTCATCAGCGTGAACACAAGCTGCCGCAGCTTGCCGCCCGGGCCGAATTCGACCCGGTCGAAATCGCGGCTCGCCTGCCGCTGTGCCTGCGAAATTCCGGCGAGACGTCTCGTAACTTCGGTCCTGATCTTGCTGCAGCCACGGTCATCGGCGACGGTCAGGCCGATGGTGGCCGCCTCGATCTTATGCACCATGTCGATGATGCTGGCGCCATGCACCTTCTCGTGGGCGGCAAGGCCGGCTGAGAAGATCTCCCAGTTCTTCTGGATTGCGCCCGGCAGCCGCGCGGCCGGTTTCGGCAAGGTGTAGGTGATGATCAGCTTCGGCCGCGCCGACACCAGTACGCAGGCGTCGCCTTGCGGCTGGTAGTCCCTCACCCAGGTCAACTTGAAATTGGTATGCGCGATGACGCGGCGCTCGCCGAGCAGCGGCCCGCGCCCGCCGATCGAGGCATAGAGCTCCGGGCCGGACTGCCCCGAGATGGCGTAGGTCTCGACCTTCTCGACCGCCTGCCAGCCGGCATGCGCCAGCGACGTCGGCAGAAAGGCGAGCAGCAGGCAAAGGCGAACGGCTGTTTTCATGCAAGTCCTCGCAGCCGCCGTGATCGATGCAAGTGGCGAGCAGTTCCCTTCCGCGGACAGCCGGCAGCCGGCTATACTGGGATGCTCGTATACAAGAATCCACAGGCAACGCCATGTCGCCGCGATCGAACATTGCCCGGCAACGCCCTGCCCCCCGGACCCAGCTTCCCGGTGAGCCTGCCGCGCGCTGTCTAAATTGGCCTGTGCTCGCGCAAGTCGGAGTGCGTTATCGCTTCTAGCTGACGCCTGAATGCTTCGAGTCGGGGTTGACATTCTGTGAAGGTGCGCCGGTTCTCCGATCAACTTGCCGCCAACTTCCCATGCGCATGCGTTCGGTCGGCGAGCGTTTCGATCACGCGACACTCGCCGACCCGCCCGCAGGCGCATTCCTCGACCATCTTCCGCAATTCCCTGCGCGGAGCCTTAAGACCGGCGATGCGCTTCTCCACCTCGACCAGCCGCGCCTTCGCGATCTCGTCGGCGCGGGCGCATGATTGATCCGGATCATCCTGCAGCGAAAGCAGCGTACGGATCGCATCAACCTCGAAGCCGAGTTCTCGCGCGTGCCGGATGAAGGCAAGCCGCGCTACTGCCCTCCTTCCATAGCGTCGCTGCTTTCCTTCGGTTCGACCCGTTTCGGGCAACAGCCCAATTTGCTCGTAGTAGCGGATCGTCGGTATTTTCACCTCCGCGCGACGAGACAATTCACCGATCGACAAATCCATAAAAAGCCTCTTGAACCTCTAGCCACTAGAGATCCTACAGTGTCTTCACTGAGGAGTCGCCCCATGTCTGAAGCTTGCTGCGATCATAAAACCAAAAGCTGTGCGGGACCGCCGCCGCTGGTTCTGCCGGCGAAGCTGCACGGTCATTCGCATGATCGTGCAGCGGAAGCCTCATGCTGTTCGGGCGGCGTGCCGGTCTTTGACGGCATGAACCCGCGCTACAGGCGTGTGCTGTGGACGGTCATCGCTATTAATGCGGCCATGTTCCTGACCGAAATGACTGCCGGCTCACTTGCCGGTTCTCAGGCGCTGAAGGCCGACGCGCTGGATTTCCTCGCCGACACCCTCACCTATGGGCTGAGCCTTGCGGTCATCGGCGCGAGCTTGAGGACGCGCGCAACGGCTGCGCTGCTCAAGGGTCTGTCGCTCAGCCTGATGGCGCTTTGGGTTTCCGGCTCGACCGTCTATCAGACGCTGATCCTCGGCGTACCCAGCGCGGAAGTCATGGGCATCATCGGCTTTCTGGCCCTTGCCGCCAATCTTGCTTCCGTTGGTTTTCTGATGCCCTACAAGGATGGTGACGCGAATGTCCGCTCGGTTTGGCTGTGCTCGCGCAACGACGCGATCGGCAACATGGTGGTGATGGCCGCAGCTCTCGGCGTCTGGAGTACGTCAAGCGCATGGCCGGATCTGGCCGTCGCCGCACTTATGGCCGGTATCTTTCTAACCTCATCGGTGCAAATCCTGCGGCAGGCCTGGAGCGAATACCGCGAAGCCGCACCAGACCGAACGACTGTGCCTGCCGAATGATCTGTTGGTTATGTGGGCAAGAGCGGATGTCCAGGATACCCGTCTGGTTGTCTGTAATCGGGTCACGGAGCGACGCCTTGTGAAAGCGCCGCTCCCTGTCTTCTGCGCGATCATCGCCTGATCACGCACGCTGCCGGAAAGGGCGACGTCTCCGACGGTGATCGTGACCAGGTCGCAACCCCGCAGCTTGCTGTCGATGGCAAGATTGAACAGCGCAAGATCGCGTTCCGCACCTGATACTGACTTGCGCCGCATCTGATGAAGTGGACCACGCAATGCGCGCAGTCGCGCCATTCGCTGCGCCTCTAAAAAGCGCAAGGGCCCAAGTCGACCAAGGACGCCCGTCTGGAGGAAAAATCGGTTTCGCCGCTGCGTCGCCCCACGGATGAGGCGACCCACTGTTCCGCGGCGCTCGAGACGGCTCGCGAAACGGGCGACCCGCAGATGAATTTTTCGTGTTATGATGCGCTTGCAACACGCGTAATCTCGACCTCGGCAATATGGCAGAGGTCGAAAGCTATTGCCTTGGCACAGGAAGCTTTCGCCCCCGGC
>NZ_JAMYMK010000023.1:0-77199 GCF_040318565.1 Mesorhizobium sp. M1142 | reverse complement strand
CAGACCATCGACAACCCGTTCGGCACGAGGTTGTCACCCATGTCTTAGGTACATTCTGTTACCCATGTCTCCGGGTCGTACCCTGAAGATATTGGCGATCCCGACAGGATTCGAACCTGTGACCATCGGCTTAGAAGGCCGGTGCTCTATCCAGCTGAGCTACGGGACCGCTGGCCGGCCGCATGACCGGCGGATTGTGCCGGCAGGGCCGGTATGGGATCAATGCGTCCAGGGCGTCCTGCGGTCATAGCGGAAATTCTCCGCATAGGAAATCTGGCGGCGCTTGATTTCCTTCGGCTCCTCGACGCGGAAAGCCAGGCCTTCCTTCTCGGCATAGGCGACCGCCTCTTCTCTTGTGTCGAAGGTCAGCCTGATCTGGCTTCGCATGTCGCCGGACGTGGTGTAGCCCATCAGCGGATCGATCTTCTTGCGCTGCTCCGGATCGAATTCCAGCACCCAATGGCCGGTCTTGGCCTTGCCGGACTGCATCGCGGTTTTGGCTGGGCTGAAAATGCGGGCTGACATGACCACCTCATTGCTGGTTGCAAGCGCACGACCGCGACACCAGATTACTGTTCTCTGGCCATGCACTAGCCCGTCATTACTGCGCAATGCCGCCGGCAGCAAGGCCGATGGCTTTTTACGCTTGCTTTGGTGGGCTGAAATCACTAGGCAACAGACCGTTCGGAGTGTAGCGCAGCCTGGTAGCGCATCTGGTTTGGGACCAGAGGGTCGGGAGTTCGAATCTCTCCACTCCGACCATTCCTCAAAGCGACTCTCTTCGGCAGCGCAAGCGGATCACGCTCGAGCGTGTCTGCCGCCGCCGGTGAGCGTAAGCGACGGACGGACAGCGCGAGCCTGCGCTGCCCGTCCGATACCCAAGCCGTCAGCCCTGGATGAAGGCCAGCAGATCCGGATTGATGATCTCCGGATGGGTGGTGCACATGCCGTGCGGCAGGCCCTTGTAGACCTTGAGCGTGCCATGCTTCACCAGCTTGATCGCAAGCAGCGCGGAATCGGCGATCGGCACGATCTGGTCGTCGTCGCCGTGCATAATCAGCACGGGCACGTCGAGCTTCCTTAGATCGTCGGTGAAGTCGGTCTCGGAAAAGGCCTTGATGCAGTCGTAATGGGCCTTGGCCCCACCCATCATGCCCTGGCGCCACCAATTGTCGACGGCGCCTTGCGAGACCTTGGCGCCCTCGCGGTTGAAGCCATAAAACGGGCCGGCCGGCACATCCCTGTAGAACTGGGCGCGGTTAGCGGCCAGGGCGGCGCGAAAGCCGTCGAAGACTTCGATCGGCAAGCCGCCGGGGTTGCTGTCGGTCTTGACCATAATCGGCGGCACGGCGCCGATCAGCACCGCCTTGGCAACACGGCCGCCGCCGCCATAAAGCGCGACGTAACGCGCCACCTCGCCGCCACCGGTCGAGTGGCCGATGTGGATCGCATCCCTGAGATCGAGATGCGCCGCCAGCGCCGCCACATCGGCGGCGTAGGTGTCCATCTCATTGCCGGTCGCGGTCTGCGACGAGCGGCCGTGGCCGCGGCGGTCATGTGCGATGACGCGGTAGCCCTTTTCGAGGAAGAACAGCATCTGGTTGTCCCAGTCGTCTGAGCTCAGCGGCCAGCCGTGATGGAACACGATCGGCTGGCCCTTGCCCCAATCCTTGTAGAAAATCTCGGTGCCGTCATGGGTGGTGAATGTGCTCATCGTCCTACTCCTTGATGGAAAAGTTGGGGGTAACAGGGAAGCTTTTAGCCCCCTCAGCTGGAAAAATTATAACAGTGCGGTCAGGGTGAGCATTGGCAAAACGGACATTCAACGTGGCAAAACTGACAAATGACGGCTGCGCGTGATCTGATCGAAATCGGCCTCGTCTTGTATCCCGGCGTGCAGGAAGCAGCCGTGCTCGGCCTGACCGATCTTTTCATGCTGGCAAACCGGCTGGCTGTCGAGCGGTCGCCGGACGCGGCGAGGCTTCGCGTCAGTCATTGGCAATTGGAGGACGCGGGCCACACCGTAGTCCGCAGCTTCGACAGCGAGCCCGGCGCCGACAATGAACCAGCCATGGTTATCCTCCCGCGGACGTTGGGGGATCCGATCGCTCGGGAAGCAGCCGCGCCCTATGCCGGCTGGCTCAGGGATCGCCACACGGCAGGCGCGACGCTCGGTTCGGTCTGCGCCGGCGCCTTCGTGCTTGCCGAGACCGGCCTGTTGTCCGGTCGCGCCGCGACGACGCACTGGGCTTATCGCGACGCGCTGGCGCTACGCTTTCCCGATATCCTGCTCGACGCCGACAGGCTGGTCATCGACGATGGCGATATCATTACCGCCGGCGGCTACATGGCCTGGACCGATCTCGGCCTGAAGCTGGTGGACAGGGTGCTCGGGTCACCCGTAATGATGGACACGGCGCGTTTCATGCTGGTCGATCCACCGGGCCGCGAGCAACGTTTTTACAGCCCGTTTGCGCCGCGATTGACCCATGACGACGAAGCGATCCTCAAGGTGCAGCATTGGCTGCAGGCGAACGGCGCGCGCGACGTGACGCTTGGCGCCATGGCCGAGCATGCGGGGCTGGAGGAGCGGACCTTTCTGCGACGCTTCCGCAACGCCACTGGCCTCAGGCCGACCGAATATTGTCAGCACCTGCGGGTCGGCAAGGCGCGCGAGATGCTGGAAACCACGATGCGATCGATCGACCAGATCGCCTGGGAGGTCGGCTATGACGATCCCGGCTCCTTCCGCAAGGTATTCGCCAGGATAACCGGCCTGGTGCCCGGCGATTATCGCCGACGCTTTGGCGTGGAACGAGCCGCGATTGCCGGAGGTGAAAGTTGAGACCTGGCCGCCGCAATGGCGCTACTAGATGCATCTGACGGCAAGCTCGCCGGGCGAGAACCCCAACCACTCCATCCCGGCGAGCCTACTACCTGATTTGATACGCAATCAGGACCGGGATTAGCCGGCAAGCTGTCATGTGCAAGACAGATGCCAGCCTTTTTTCCCAAAATGGGACGGCGGCTGAACTGGAATCCTCTAAATCTCGAACTCGCCCTGCCCTTCGTCCATGGCGCTGACGGTCTCGGCGGCGAGCGCTCGCGTGATCGGCGTCTTGCGCTCGAGCGCGGTGCGGTCGAGCCGCTCGACCACCCGCATTGCGGTGGCCAGCGAGCGTTCGATGCGGCGCACCAGATATTGCACGACATGCGGCTCGACCTCGACCTGCCGATCGGCGAACAGCTTTGTGATGACGCCGGCCAGCAAGAGGTCGTCGGGCTCGTGGATCTCGACGGTAGCCGCCGCCTTCAGCCGCGATGCCAGGTCGGGCAGCCCGACGCCCCAGGCGGAGGGAAAGCGGCGCGCCGTCAACAGTAAGGTCGAGCCGGCGCCGCGCACCGCATTGATCAGGTGGAACAGACCGTGCTCGTCGACCGGGCCGGCATCGACATCGTCGATCAGGGCCGGATGCGCGCCAAGATTTTCGATGCGCTCGCCGATGCGGCCGGCCTCCACTTTGACCGCGTCGGCGCGGGTCTGCCAGATCGAGGCCAGATGGGTTTTTCCGGAGCCGGCCGGCCCGGCCAGCACGACAACCGGCGACGGCCAGTCCGGCCAGCGGTCGACAAGCGCCGCCGCCTGGCTGTTGGTGCTGGAAACGACGAGCTCGTCGCGCGAATAGCCGGTGCCGTGGCCTAGATCGAGCGGCAATTGGCGCGGCGGATCGATCTTGTCCGGCATCTGGCTCAACCGCGCGCGCCCCCGCGGCGGCGCACCTGCAGCGGCGGCACCGGCTCGTCGGCATGGCCCTTGTAGAGCGGCGATTCGAGATAGCGCGCGATGGCGAAGCGCATCAGAACGGCAACGGCGGCGGAAGCCGGAACGGCGATCAGCAGGCCGACGAAGCCGAACAGCGCGCCGAAGGCAAACAGCGCGAACATCAGCCACACCGGATGCAGGCCGACGCTTTTGCCGACCAGCCGCGGCTGCAGGATATTGCCCTCGATGAACTGGCCGACGAAGAACACGCCGGCCACCGCCGCGATCATGGTCCAGTCCGGCCAGAACTGGACGAAGGCGACGCCGACGGCCAGCACCAGGCCGGTCAGCGAGCCGACATAGGGGATGAACGAGATCAGCCCGGCAAACAGGCCGATGAGGATGCCGAAATTCAGGCCCGTCAACGTCAGGCCGGTGGCATACATGGCGCCCAGCACCAGGCACAGCGTGCCCTGTCCGCGCACGAAGCCGGCGGTTGCCGTGTTGATATCCCTGGCGATCGCCCTGACGGTCTTGACATAGTCGCGTGGCACCCAGCTGTCGACGATTGCCACCATGCGGTCCCAGTCGAGCAGCATGTAGAAGGCGACGACCGGCGTCACCACGAACAGGCTGACGACCGAGACCAGCGCCACGCCGGAGCTCCAGATCGAGGTGAAGACGGTGGTCAGGAGGCCGAAGCCGGAGGTCAGCAGCGAGTTCAAGCCTTCACGCAGGCCATTGGCGTCGACGCCGAATTTCTCTTCCAGCCATTTCGGGTCGAAGCTGGTGATCAGGCTCTGCAGCCGGGTCAGATAGTCCGGCAGCTTGCTAGCGAAATCAGCCATCTGCGAGGCGAGCACCGGAACCAGGATGACGACGGCCAGCACCAGGACGACGATAAAGGCGACGAGGATGACCACCGTCGCCATCAGCCTGGACAGGCCGAGACGCTCCAGCCGGTCGGCGACAGGGTCGAGGAAATAGGCGAGCACCATGCCGGCAACGAAGGGCAGAAGGATGCCGCTGAAGACGTAAAGGAAGACGGCGAGGATGATGGCGCTGACCAGCCAGAAGCGGATCTGCCGGCGAAACGACGCCGATGCCGCAGCCTCCGCTGCCGCGGCTTCGGCCTCGGCGTCGATGGACCGTTCGTCAGGTGCCCGATGTTCAGGTGCCGGGTGTGGAGCCTTCGCCATAGCCGCTCATATGCCTCAGCCAAGCCACGAGATAGGCCGCGGCCGAAGCCACGGTCAAGACCCCGGACAGCAATATGAGGGCCGGCCTCAGCGGATCGAGACGGATGTCGAAGGCCAGTTCGCCCAGCACCACTGCCGCCAGTACGATCTGAATCGCGGTGTTGGCCTTCGACACCAGGAGCGGCTTCATCTCAACCGGATGCGCCATGACGGTGGATAAAAGCACGGCGCAGACGATCAGTGCGTCGCGCGATACCATGGTAACGACCAGCCACAGCGGCAGTTCGCCGCTGAAGCCCAGGACCACGAAAACCGAGACCAGCAGCAGCTTGTCCGCCATCGGATCGAGATAGGCGCCGAGCCTGGAAAACTGATTGAAATGGCGGGCGATGAAGCCGTCGACGCCGTCGGAAATGCCGGCAATGAGGAAGCCGGCAAACGCCCAGTCCCAGCGTTCCTGCAGCATGGCCAGCACCACTGCCGGCACCAGCACGAAGCGCATGATCGTGATCATGTTAGGGATGGTCAAACGCATATCCCGTCGCTCTTGTTTGTCGATACATGATGGAGAAGGAGGGTTACGGCAAGTGAGAAGCGACACAGAAGCTGCCAATCACCCCTCGAGGGCGCCAGCAATGAAATAGGTCAAGACAAATGAAATAGGTCAAGACAGATGTCGATTTCGGGGAGGCTCATTCGTCTCACGATGGGAAGCCGAAGAATTCGCCCAGACCTTCCTGGACCGCGAGCAAGGAAAACGGACGCGATGACAATCACTATCACAGCTTTTGAACGATCGCCCGATGGCGGCAAGGGACTGGCGCGCGATACGCGCGTTCGCTGGGCGCTCGAAGAAGTGGGGCAGCCGTATGAGGTTCGTCTTGTTTCCTTTGCAGAAATGAAGGCGCCTGGCCATCTGGCCATCCATCCCTTCGGCCAGATCCCCACCTATGAGGAAGGTTCTCTCTCGCTGTTCGAAACCGGCTCGATCGTCTTTCACCTTGCTGAGCAGCATACGGGATTGCTGCCGAAGGATCGCAATGCCCGCGCGCGTGCGATCACGTGGATGTTTGCCGCACTTAATACCGTCGAGCCGCCGATCCTCGAATTAACGACGGCAAGAATATTCGAACGTGACAAGCCTTGGAGCGAGGAGCGCTTGCCGTTGGTAAAGGACCGTGTTCGGGCTCGGCTGGACAAACTCTCGGCCCACTTAGGCGTCGCCGACTGGCTCGATGATACGTTCAGCGCGGGCGATTTATTGATGGTGTCAGTGCTGCTGCGACTAAGAATGTCCGGCATTTTGGACGAATATCAAAACTTGGCTGCCTATGTAGCGCGCGGGGAAGCACGGCCGGCCTATATCCGGGCTTTCACCGCGCAATTTGCGATCAACGCCCCATCAACCAGCATTACCTCATAAAGCTGAGCCGACAGCAGGGCTTTCTCATTGATCTGGAACCAGGTTGGGGTTTGACCTGGATGCGCAATGGTGCCGATCGGCAGGTCGGCGGGACAGCGCCCCTCTGGCCTGCCGGCCATCTCCCCCTCAAGTGGGGAGATTGGCAGTTTCAGCGCCGTTATCCTTGCGGACCGAAACCGTTCATGCGAAGAGCCCGAGAAAGCAGGGAAAGAGTATGAGCAAGCGCAAGAACGGGCTCACCTATGCCGAAGCGGGCGTCGACATCGACGCCGGCAATCTCATGGTCGAGAAGATCAAGCCGCTGGTGCGCGCCACCCGCCGGCCGGGCGCCGATGGCGAGATCGGCGGTTTCGGCGGCCTGTTCGATCTCAAGGCAGCCGGCTTTACCGATCCGGTGCTGGTCGCCGCCAATGACGGCGTCGGCACCAAGCTGAAGATTGCCATCGATGCCGGCAAGCATGACACGATCGGTATCGACCTCGTCGCCATGTGCGTCAACGACATCGTCGTGCAGGGCGCCGAACCGCTGTTCTTCCTCGACTATTTTGCCACCGGCAAGCTCGATCCCGACCAGGGCGCTTCGATCGTCGGCGGCATTGCCGCCGGCTGCCGGCAGGCCGGTTGCGCGCTGATCGGTGGCGAGACGGCGGAAATGCCCGGCATGTATCACGACAAGGACTACGACCTTGCCGGCTTTGCAGTCGGTGCCGCCGAACGCGGCCAGTTGCTGCCGACCGACGACATCGTCGAGGGCGACGTGCTGCTCGGCCTTGCCTCGTCGGGCCTGCATTCGAACGGCTTTTCGCTGGTCCGGCGCATCGTCGCCGTAAGCGGCCTTGGCTGGGGCGATCCGGCGCCGTTCAATGACGAGGCGACGCTGGCCGAGGCGCTGCTCGAGCCGACGCGCATCTACGTGAAGTCGATCCTCAAGGCGATCCGCAACACGCATGGTATCAAGGCGCTGGCCCATATCACCGGCGGCGGCTTTCCCGAAAACATCCCGCGCGTTCTGCCCAAGGATTTTTCGGCCGAGCTCGATCTCGGCGCCATCGAGGTGCTGCCGGTGTTTTCGTGGCTGGCCAAGACTGGTGGCGTCGCGCCGGAAGAGATGATGCGCACCTTCAATTGCGGCATCGGCATGATCCTGGTCGTCGCCTCCGGCCAGGCGGCGCAGGTCGCTGCCGTTCTGCAGGAGGCCGGCGAGACGGTGACGCCGATCGGCCAGATCGTGCCGCGCCGCGATGCCGGCGTCATCTATCGGGGCTCGATCGGCCTATGACCAGAAAACGCACCGTAGTGCTTATTTCGGGGCGCGGCTCCAACATGACGGCGCTGATAGCGGCGGCGAGCAACCCGGCCTATCCGGCCGAAATCGTCGGCGTCATCTCCGATCGCGCCAATGCCGCCGGCCTCGGCATCGCCGCGGCGCGCGGCATCGCCACCAGGGTGATTTCGCGCTCGGACCATGCCAGCAAGGAAGCGCATGACGGGGCGATCGACGCGGCCCTTGTCTCTTTTGGCGCCGAGATCGTCGCGCTGGCCGGCTATATGCGCATTCTCGGCGCGCGTTTCGTCGAGAAGTGGCAGGGCCGCATGGTCAATATCCACCCTGCCCTGCTGCCTGCCTTCAAGGGGCTGGATACACATGCGCGGGCGCTCCGCGCAGGCATGCGCATCCATGGCTGCACAGTGCATTTCGTCACGCTCGACATGGATGATGGGCCGATCATCGCCCAGGCCGCGGTGCCGGTGATGGTCGGCGACAATGAGGATACGCTGGCCGCGCGCGTGCTCAAGGCCGAGCACCAACTCTATCCGCTGGCGCTAGGGCTGGTCGCCGAAGGCAAGGCGCGGATGGAAGGCGGCCGCACGGTGTTTTCGCGCTTCGCCGACGATGCCGACAACGCCGCGTCGGTGGTGATCGCGCCCGACCCGCTGCGCGAGGAGACCGACCTCGAGCACCTGGCGCGGATCACCCCGTAAGAGTCAGCGTGACGCTTTCCCCGTAACTGGGGGAGATGGTCAAGAGCGTCCGCGTCGTGCATGGCGCACGCGACGTTTCGGCCTTATTTTGAATCAATGAAGCAACTGCTACTCCTCCGCCACGCCAAGTCGAGTTGGGACGATCCCGACCTCATCGACTTCGACCGGCCGCTGTCCGCGCGCGGGCTGAAGGCAGCGCCGCTGGTCGGACGCGAACTGGCCCGGCGCGGCTGGTTGCCGGAGCTGGCGCTGGTATCGCCGGCGCTGCGCACCCGCGACACGTGGCGGCTGCTCTCGGCGGAATTGCCGGCGAAGGTGCAGGCCAAATTTGCCCAGGCGCTCTACGAGGCAGCAGCGGCGGACATCCTCGCCAAGGTGCGACAGGTAAAGGCGGGAACCGGAACGCTGCTGGTGCTTGGCCACAATCCCGGGTTGGAGGAGTTCGCGCGCGGTCTTGCCGGGGCTGGATCGGATGAGGCGGCGCTGAAAAAACTGGCGGATAAATTCCCGACCGCGGCCCTGGCCCGGTTTGACTTCGATGGCGATTGGGCCGGTGTCACCTTCGGCGGCGCCCGGCTGACGCACTGCATCTGGCCGAAGGATCTTCGCTAGGGTTTGCCTGGCAGGCCGGGGGATCGCCGACCTTTCGGCCAAACCCGCTTCGCACCAAACAAGAGCGGCGGGCCAAGCCCGCCGCTCTTTGTGCTCCGGGGCCGTGATAATCAGCGGCCCCAGTTGCCTTGGCCGGATTCAGGCGCCACCGACTCGGAAGTCGTCTTGGCACCGGTATGCTCGGAAGCAACCGGCTTGCGGATGGAGCCGGTAAACGTGTTGTCGACGTTGGCAGCAGGAGCGGTCGGCTGGTTGACGTTGTCCGAGCCATAGTGGTCGCTGCCGGCAAAAGCAGTGCCGGTGGCAACAAGGATGGCGGCGGCGGTAAGAGCGATCTTGGTCATTTCGGGTACTCCGGTAGTCTTTGTTCTGTCCGTCAAGTGGCGTGCCTTGGGAGGAATTCGCGTCGCTCGGACCACCCCGAGATGGGTCGGCAGGCCTGTCGTTTCCAATCACGAAAATTTTGTACGGGTGCGCCAAATTGGCCGCTTGAAATTCGACATGCGGCTCCTTTCGCCACACGGTTCTTATTTATTTTCAAGTGGTTACGGTTCGAGTTCTTTTACGTTGGCTGATCAGCCCTTCCGAGCCTCAATCGACATGTCTGCCGACGGGTCATTGTGCGCCATGAAAATCACGCCGCCAGCTCAGCGCCGGTGGCATCATGCTTGGGCCGCGCGCTGGCCAGAAGCACGACGGGGCAATTGCAGGCGGCCAAAACAGCGCCGGCGGTTTCGCCGAAAAACAGGTCCCCACCCGGGCGTTGGGTGACGCCCATCACGACGATCGCCGCGCCTTTGGCCGCCTCCCGGGTGATCGCCTTGTCGGGTGTGACGCGGGTATGGAACGCTGTGTCGATATGCAGGCCGTAGCGGCCCGCCAAATCGGCAATGTCTTTCAGCACGGCCTCTTCGCGGCTATGCGACACCGATGTCGACCTGCGGCCCTTGGCTGCCTTTTGCGAAACATAGAGAACCTTGATCCGTGCCCGGTTTGGACGGGCCAGCGCCAGCGCCAAGTCGGCGGCGCGACGCGCCACCTGGGTACCGTTGACGGGGACGAGAATGCTGGTTCCGGCCTTCAGCGTCGGCATCTTTTCGGCAGCATTGCCGCCGTTCAGGACCAGGCAGAGCGGGCCGTCAAATCCTGCGGCAATGTCGTTGAGGGCCGGCGCGAAGGCGCCATCGGCGGTCAGCACATTGTCAAGGCCGACCAGCAACAGGCCATATCCCTTGCGGGCCTCTTCGGCGATCGTCTCACCCGTGGCCTCCAATTCGGTGCGGGCCGTCAGATGGACTTTGTCGACAAGCGTATCTTCGATCCGTTTCACCGCCTGAGCGCTTTTTTTTGCACCCTTCTTGATTTCCTGCAGAGCGCGCTCCTGTCCCTTGCTGTCGGTCGGCCTGTCAACTCGGCCGTCTTTCGGCTGAAGCAAGGTGGTGGGCAGGCGAAGCAAGGTGGTGGGCATGCCGCTGCCTCCACCGACCAGTCCGGCGAGATAGGCAGTGAACTTGCCGATCCTGCTGTCGTCGACCAACACCAGCAGCCGCTCCAGTCTGGAAATGAAGCCGTATTCGTCCAACGCCTCGCGCTCGACACGCTGCTGCTCGTCATGCCCAACCGGCAGCCGGCCGAGCGCCCAGCGCAGCATCGGCGGCATGGCCAAGGTGGTGATCACGGCCATGGTGACGATCATGGTGAAGAGGTTGTGCGACAGGATGTTCATCGACAAGCCGATGCTGGCGACGATCACCTCGGTCGAGCCGCGCGCGTTCATTGCACTGCCGACGGCGATTGCTTCCTTGAACGACATGGCGGCGAGCTTGGCGCCGATGAATGCGCCGCCAAACTTGCCGATGCTGGCGATGACCACAAGTGCGCCCGTCAGCATGGCAAGCGTCGGGTCGGCGAGCACTGTGAGATCGGCGGAAAGCCCCGCCATGCCGAAGAAGATTGGCATGAACAGCGCGGTGATGACGCCGCGCAGCTGGCCTTCGATATGGCTGGAGAGGATAGGCGATTCCCCGACAAGGATGCCGGCGACGAACGCCCCCAGCACCGTATGGACGCCTATCATGTTGGTGATCAGCGCCATGACGCCCATGATGATAAGGATCATGGTGATCACCGCAAACTCACTGCGGAATTGATCGTTGGTCCAGCGGATCAAGGTGAAGACAAGACGGCGGCCAATGGTGAAGGAGAACACCATGAAAAGTGCCACGGCGGCGATGGTGGTCACCAGCGGTACGAGCTGCACCCTGCCATTGGTGGCGATGCCGAAGGTTACTGCGATGACCAGCCAGCCGATCGTGTCCTCGATGATCGCCGAGGAGATAATCACCTGTCCGAGGTTGCGGCGCATGAAGTTCATCTCGCGCACCACCATGGCGACGATCTTGACTGACGAGATCGACAGCGCGGTGCCCAGGAACAGCCCGGCAACAGTGCGTTGCGTCGGATTGGGCAGCAATGCGTCCGGCAAGAACTGCGCCAGCGCGAAACCGCAGATGAAGGGCACCACGACGCCGGTAGCCGAAATGGAAAAACAGGCCGCGCCAACCCGGCGTACCAGCCGCAGGTCCGTCTCCATGCCGGTCAGCAAAAGCAGCATCAGGATGCCGAGCTGCGAGACGGCGTCGATCATGCCCTTTTGCGCGGGATCGGTGGGAAAGATCAGGTGCTGGGCCGACGGCCATAGCCAGCCGAACAGCGAAGGACCGAGCAGGATGCCGCCGATCAGTTGGCCCATGATTGCCGGCTGGCCATAGCGCTGCAACACTTCGCCCAGGCCGCGCCCGACAAGCAGCAGAAGCACGATCTCGGCGACGAAAGCGCCTTCGCCCGAACCACCCATGCCGGAGGCCTTGGTCCCGGCAACAAGCGTCTGCGCTGCCCCGGCCGCGCCTGCGGGTACGAAAGCGCAAACCAACAGCGCCAGGCTGGAACGTGTCGGAGCCTGCCAAGCCATGAAACCCCCATCGCCCAAATGCACGTGTCCAACAACGCGCGACAGGGCGTTGCGTTGCTAGACGTGAACGTCACCGAAGGAGAGTTCGCCGTCGTCGCTCTCTGTCAGAAAGGCTGTCACCAGCAGGCCCGCATAGAGGACGGCGACCAGCACGACGATGGCGCCACCAGGAACTGGACCCAGCGCAGCACTGGCGACGGCCTCACGCATCGACCCGACGAAGCCGATGCGGACGCCTTCGGTCAGAAGACTGGGGGTCGACAGTTTGAGGATCCAGGCCAGCAGCAGAATCAGCAGCATGTAGATGTAATTGCGACGCAGGCGGCGCGCCAAAGCCACGCGTTGCGAAATCAAGAATTTCGGCGCGCGCAGGCTCTCGCCGACGATCAACAGCCAATCGGACGCGAAGTCCGGCTGCGGCGAGAATATCTGCGCGAAATAGTGCCGTTCGAACTGGCGCACGCGAGCCCGATAGAAGTCGAAGAAGCGATATCGGCGGGCCTCTATCCACAGCAGCAGCAGGACAAGCAGCATGGCAAACAGCAGCACGCCATGGTGAGCGCTGGCCGTCGAAAGTGAAACGGAGAGCATCGCCGCGACAACGGTTATCGCCCAGTTGCTCGTCCGGTCCAGGCGGTCGCGCCACCCAGCCATGCGCGCAATCTCGGCGCGATGAAAGTGGGACATCGTGGTTACGAGTTCGCCGGACGACAATGTCCTTCCGATGGGATCCGGCGCCCGCAACACTTCTGCCATGACAATGCCTCCACCCGCCACGCGAAAACGGCCGGATGGAGATATCGTTCCGACGCTCAATCCGCGGGGCGCAGCCAGACCTTGTTGTCGTGGAAGGCGGCGCCGCCATAGGGCGCCGGCGCATCGGCGCCGGTCAGCACGTTGATGCCCTCGCCGCGCTCATGGGCGCTGTTCGGCCAGATACCTTCGGCAACGACCACGCCACGCTTGATCCCGTCGAACAGTTTTGCGTGCAGCACCACTTCGCCACGCTGGTTGCCGACTTCGACACGTCCGCCGTCGGCGACGCCAAGTGCCGCCGCGTCATCGGGATGCAGGAGCAACTCCGGCCGGCGCTCTTTTGCCTGCGACACCGGCGTTTCGGCAAAGGTCGAATTGAGGAAATTGCGCGCCGGCGAGGTCGTCAGCCGGAACGGATGCGCCTCGTCGGCGACCTCGATCAGGTCGACATGATCGGGAAATTCCGGCAACTGCTCCACAGGCCCGAACAGGCCCATGCTTTTCGGCGGCCGGTTGGGCGCCGCCTGCCCCGTCCAGTTGGCGCGAAAATGGAATTTCTTGTCGGCATGGCCGAAGCCGTCCAGGAAATGCGCGGCCGCGAAATCCGGCTGCAGGTCGATCCATTTTTCGTCCTTGAGGCTCGAAAAGCTGCCCAGCCCGCGCTTGCCCAGAATGATATCGATATGCTGCTGCTCGGTCATGCCGAAGCCCGGGCGATCGGCGACACCGAGCCTTTTGCCGAGCTCCTCGATGACGAAATGGTTGGTGTGCGGACCTTCCGGCGGGTCGATCAGCTTCGGCCCGAGCGTGATGTGCTGGTTGCCGCCACCCTTGTAGACGTCGTCATGCTCGAGAAACATCGTCGCCGGCAGCACCACGTCGGCGAGCTTTGCCGTGTCGGTCATGAACTGCTCGTGCACGCAGGAAAACAGATCGTCGCGCAAAAAACCCTGCTTCACCAGCCGCTGCTCGGGCGCGACATTCACCGGATTGGTGTTCTGGATCAGCAGCGCCGTCACCGGCGGACCGCCATAGAGCGCATCCCTGGCGCCGGTCAGCACCGGGCCGATGCGCGAATGGTCGAGATGGCGGATCGAGGGATCGCGCATCTTGGTGCCTTCCAGCAGCTCCTGGTTGAGCTTGAAGATACCGGAATTGGAATGGAAGGCGCCGCCGCCCTCATACTGCCAGCAGCCGGTGACCGCGGCGATCGAGGCCGCGGCATGCATGTTGACCGAACCGTTGCGCTGGCGCGAGAAGCCGTAGCCGAGGCGGAAATAGGTCTTCTTCGTCGTGCCGACGAGACGGGCGAAGGCCTCGATTTCGTCGACGGAAAGCCCGGTGATGTCAGCGGCCCATTGCGGCGTCCTTGTCTGAAGATGCGCTTCCAGACCGTGCGGATCGTCGGTGTATTTTTCCAGATAGGCGCGGTCGGCCATGCCGTCACGGAACAGCACGTGCATCACCGCGCAGGCCAGCGCGCCGTCGGTGCCGGGCTTCAGCACCAGGCCGAGATCGGCCTGCTTCATCGTTGCATTTTCGTAGACGTCGATGACGACGATCTTGGCGCCGCGTTCCTTGCGCGCCTTGATGGCGTGGGTCATGACGTTGACCTGCGTGACCACGGCGTTGGTGCCCCAGATCACCACGCAGTCGGACTTTGCCATTTCGCGCGGGTCGGAGCCGCGCAGCGCGCCGGCGCCCATCATCCAGCCGGTCCAGGCCAGATTGGTGCAGATCGAACCGAAGAAGCCGGAGTATTTTTTGGCGTGCCTGAGCCGCTCTATGCCGTCGCGCTGCACCAGCCCCATCGTGCCGGCATAGTAATAGGGCCAGACCGTCTCCGAGCCGTATTTTGCCTCCGCCGCGATGAATTTTTCAGCGACCAGATCGAGCGCCGCCTCCCAGCTCGCTTCCTTCCAGGCGCCGTCGCCCTTGGCGCCGGCCCGCACCAGCGGCTTCAGCAGGCGGTCGGGATGATGGACGCGATCGGCGTAACGGGCGACCTTGGCGCAGATGACGCCGGCCGTATAGCTGTTGGCCTTGGCGCCATGGACGCGGCCGATGCGCCTGGCGTCGAGCAGTTCGACCTCGAGCGCGCAGGTCGAAGGGCAATCATGCGGACAGGCCGAATGGCCGATTTTGAGCTTGGCGTGCTGATTCATGGGAGCAAACTAGCCGGTTGTTATGGCGACGTGTAGGGCCAGATGGGCGGGCCTACATCCCCCTCTGGGCTATTCGTCGGAAAGGCCGATCAAGTCCAAGAATGCATCAAAGTCCGGCGCAATGGGCCAAACGCTTTCGACAAGATCAATATTTGTCATGTCAAACGCAACGAGCGGATAAAGCCCCACTGTGCGTAGATCGAACGCAATCGCCTCGCCGCCCCCGTTGCTGCCGATAACGAAAAAACCCGGAAAGAACTCCTTGAATGTCCCCTGTTGCTCTATTTCGATCACCTCTTCCGCAGCGTGCAAGGCAAGCCATAGCGGCTGGACTGGCAGGGGGCCCTCACCACCGTTGCTGAAAGAGAGAAGGGCAGCATAGCTTTCAGGCAGGACCAAAGGGCCCACTCCCCTGAGTTTCTCGATCGCTTCGTCTGACGCTCCATCTTTTTTGCGCCACTCCCGACCTTCAAGCATCTCATTCACCTCCTACCGCGAACCATTTGGGTATCCGGGAACGTACCCGGCCACATGACCGCGACACGCTTGAGCAACGCGTCGTAGGCGCGGCATTTCGGGCATCTCCCCCGCGAGGGGGGAGATTGCGCTCTTCCTACTCCGCCGTGCCTTCCTCGTACTCCGCCGACATCGACAGCCATTTTTCCTCATGGCCGGCCAGCTGTTGCGCGAGTTGTGAGCGCTCCTTGGCCAGCCTTGTCGCGGTCGAGGGGTCCTTTTCGTAGACGGCCGGGTTGGCGAGTTCGTCCTCGATCAGGTCGATGCGCTTGCGGAGGCGGTCCATCAGCGCTTCGGTGGCGCGGATTTCCTTGGCCAGCGGCTCGAAGGCGGCGCGGCGCGCGGCTGCATCGCGGCGGCGGTCGGCCTTCGACGCTTTGTCCGCCTCGCGCTTGCCGCGGCGGTCGCCGGAGACGCCGGTGACCAGCGTCTTGTAATCCTCGAGATCGCCGTCATACGGATTGACCGCGCCGTCCTTGACCAGCCACAGCCGGTCGGCGGTCGCTTCGAGCAGATGGCCGTCATGCGAGATCAGTATGACGGCGCCGGGAAAATCGTTCAGCGCATGGATCAGCGATTCACGGCTGTCGATGTCGAGATGGTTGGTCGGTTCGTCGAGGATGAAAAGGTTCGGCCCCTCGAAGGCCGACAGGCCCATCAGGAGCCGCGCCTTTTCGCCGCCGGACAGATCCTTGGCGGCGGTGTTCATCTTTTCGGTGGTCAGGCCGAACTGGGCGACGCGGCCGCGCACCTTGGATTCCGGCGCATCCGGCATCAGCCGGCGGACATGCTCATAGGCGTTTTCGTCGGGCCTGAGGTCGTCGAGCTGGTGCTGGGCGAAGATTGCCACCTTCAGCCCGGGCGCCACCGTCATGCTGCCGGTCTCCGGCTTCAGCCGGCCGGCCAAAAGCTTGGCGAAGGTCGACTTGCCGTTGCCGTTGGCGCCGAGCAGCGCGATGCGATCGTCGGCATCGATGCGCAGCGACATCTTCTTCAGGATCGGCTCGCCCTCGGTGTAGCCGACGTTGACGTTGTTGAGCGCAATGATCGGCGAGGCCACCGTCTTCACCGGCTCCGGAAAGGAGAATGGCCGCACCGTGTCGTTCACGATCGCGGCGATTGGCTTCATCTTCTCCAGCGCCTTGATGCGCGACTGCGCCTGCCTCGCCTTCGATGCCTTGGCGCGGAAGCGCTCGACGAAGGATTCCATGTGCTTGCGCGCGGCTTCCTGCTTGACGCGGCCCTTCTCCTGCAATTCGCGCTGCTCGGTGTATTGGCGCTCGAACTGGTCGTAGCCGCCGCGCCAGAAGCTCAGCTTCTTCTGGTCGAGATGGACGATCGAATTGACGGCGCGGTTGAGCAGGTCGCGATCGTGCGAAATCAGCAGCACGGTATGCGGGTATTTCGACACGTAATTTTCCAGCCAGAGCGTGCCTTCGAGGTCGAGATAATTGGTGGGCTCGTCGAGCAGCAGCAGATCGGGCTCGGCAAACAGCACCGCGGCCAGCGCTACGCGCATGCGCCAGCCGCCGGAGAAGGACGAGGCCGGGCGCCGCTGCGCGGCATCGTCGAAGCCGAGGCCGGCGAGAATAGTGGCCGCGCGTGACTCGGCCGAGTGCGCATCGATATCGGCCAGCCGCATGTGGATGTCGGCGATGCGGTGCGGGTCGGTCGCCGTCTTTTCCTCTTCGAGCAGGGCACTCCGTTCGAGGTCGGCCTTGAGCACGATCTCGATCAGCGGCTCCTCGGTGCCCGGCGCTTCCTGCGCGACCTGGCCGATGCGCGTGTTTTTGGGCAGGCTGACCGAGCCGGTCTCGGAGGCGAGGTCGCCGGTGATCGCCTTGAACAGGGTCGTCTTGCCGGTGCCGTTGCGGCCGACAAGGCCAGCCTTGCTGCCGGCCGGCAAGGTCAGTGAGGCATGGTCGAGAAGCAGGCGTCCGGCCATGCGGAGCGAAAGGTCGTTGATGATCAGCATGGCCGGGCTTTTGCACGGGACAACCATGCTTCGCAAGGCCTTGAGCCCCGGTTCCCCGCAAAGGTGCGAAAACCGGCAAGCAGGTGACGTCGACCCCGCGCACCACAACGTCCCGCAAAACGCAAAAAGAACCCGCTATCCTGAGGGGGGACAAGGAGAGCGGGCTCTTTCGTGAACGGCGGCCTTGGGAGCGTCCGATCGACATCCAAACACGCAGCAGCTTGGTTTGTTCCATGGGAAGAACGAACTATGTGATGAACAAACGCTGCTGTGGCCCGCAGGTTTGTCCACAGGGGCGTGCCGTCTGTACGCTATCGACCATGACGCTGCGGAAAGACTCGGCTATCCTTGGATGTGCGGCGGGCCTGATCTCCGCCTGGCCGGCGCCATCAGCTTCCTCCCAAGCGGCGCCGGCCACCTTCCTTGACCGGCGCCGACGCCATCTGAGGCGGTCATTGTTTCGGCGGCGTGCCGGGCTGATCGCCGCCGGTCGTCGATTTCGGCACCGGATTCTTGTCGACCTGCGGGTTCTGATCGACCGTGTCGCCAGGGGCCTTGGTCGGCTGGATATTGTTGTCGCAACCCGCAACAGTCAGAGCTGCCATAAGCAGCAGGATTGAGCGCTTTTTCATCGCAGTCTCCTCTCGCCCGACAACGAGGCGTCGGCGATTTGGTTGCGCGGCCGGTGTCGTTCCCGCATTCGCCAAGGGGCCTGGGAACAAAATGCCGCGTCTCCGGTTGCTGCACAATCAATGGAGGAAGGCATGATCCGTCTGCTCATCGCCGGGGCAATCGTCTATGTCGCCTATCGCGTCGCCAGGAAAGTGATCGATGAGGTGCCCGACGATTTCGATCCGCTGCTGCTGCCGCCGCCGCAGGACGATCGCGAGGCGCTGCGGCGGCAATCGGCAAGGATGGGCGTCGAGCCCGAGCGTTAGTCGACAGGCCTGCCCGCAAGGCTTCTTCGCTCACGGGCCCTATTCCGGCTCCGCAAACCGTTGCGAACAAAGCAGAAACGATGCTTGATGGGCGATGAACCTCGCCGCCCGTGATTCGTCCTTCCAGCCGGCCTATCTGGCGAAGCTCAACGCCGAGCAGCGGCTTGCCGTCGAACATGGCGACGGCAAGATCGCCGGACCGTTGCTGGTGATTGCCGGCGCCGGCTCCGGCAAGACCAACACGCTGGCGCACCGGGTCGCGCATCTGATCGTCAGGGGTGCCGACCCGCGCCGCATTCTTTTGATGACATTTTCGCGCCGTGCTGCGGCGGAAATGGCCAAGCGGGTCGAGCGCATCGCCGGCGAGGTGCTGGGGCGCGATGCCTCGGTGATCACCGATGCGCTGAGCTGGGCTGGCACGTTCCACGGCATCGGCGCCAGGCTGCTGCGCGATTATGCGCTGGAGATCGGTCTCGATCCGGCCTTCACCATCCACGATCGCGAGGATTCCGCCGACCTGATGAACCTCGTCCGCCACGAGCTTGGGTTTTCGAAGACCGAAGCCCGCTTCCCGACCAAGGGCACCTGCCTGGCGATCTATTCGCGCGCCGTCAACGCACAGGCGCCGCTCGGCGAGGTGCTGGGTTCGGTGTTCCCGTGGTGCGCCGGCTGGGCCGAACAGCTGAAGCAATTGTTCGCCCGATATGTCGAGGCCAAGCAGGCGCAGAACGTGCTCGATTACGATGACCTGCTGCTCTACTGGGCGCAGATGGCCGGCGAGCCGGAAATCGCCGCGCATCTGGGTGCACGTTTCGACCATGTGCTGGTCGATGAATACCAGGACACCAACCGGCTGCAGGCCTCGATCCTGACGGCCCTCAAGCCCGACGGATCGGGGCTGACGGTGGTCGGCGACGACGCGCAGTCGATCTATTCGTTCCGCGCCGCGGAAGTGCGCAATATCCTGGATTTTCCGAAGCAGTTCGCGCAGCCGGCCGAGGTCGTCATGCTGGAGCGCAACTACCGCTCGACCGAGACGATCCTGGCGGCGGCCAATGCGGTGATCGGCGAAGCGTCGGAGCGTTTCACCAAAAATCTCTGGACCGAGCGCAAATCTGCGGAAAAGCCGAAGCTGGTGAGTGTGCGCGACGAGACCGAGCAGGCGAGCTATGTCTGCCAGGCGATACTCACCGAACGCGAGGCCGGCACCGTTCTCAAAGCACAGGCGGTGCTGTTTCGCGCCTCGCACCATAGCGGCCCGCTGGAGATCGAGCTGACGCGCCGCAACATCCCCTTCGTCAAGTTCGGCGGGCTGAAATTCCTCGATGCCGCCCACGTCAAGGATATGCTGGCCGTGCTGCGCTTTGCCGAAAACCCGCGCGACCGCGTCGCCGGCTTTCGCGTGCTGCAACTTCTGCCGGGCATCGGCCCTTCGGCCGCCAATGCGATCGTCGAGACCATGGCAAATTCGCTCGACGAGACGATGGGGCTTGCCCGCTATCGGCCGCCGCAGCGTGCCGCCGACGACTGGCCGGGCTTTGTCGCGCTCTATAGCGGCCTGCGTGCCGGCGCGCAAAAATGGCCGGCCGACATCGAACAGGTCAGGCTCTGGTACGAGCCGCATCTGGAACGTATCCACGAGGATGCAACGATGCGCCGGGCCGATCTCCTGCAGCTCGAGCAGATCGCTTCCGGCTATGCGTCGCGCGAGCGCTTCCTCACCGAGCTGACACTCGATCCGCCGGACGCGACCAGCGACGAGGCCGGCCCGCCGCACCGCGACGAGGATTATCTGATCCTGTCGACGATCCATTCGGCCAAGGGCCAGGAGTGGAAGAACGTCTTCGTGCTCAACACCGTCGACGGCTGCATCCCGATCGATCTCGGCGTCGGCAGCAAGGAGGACGTCGACGAGGAGCGGCGGCTGCTCTACGTGGCGATGACGCGGGCCAAGGACAGCCTGCACCTGGTCATGCCGCATCGCTTTTTCGTCCACGGCCAGACGGCGCGCGGCGACCGCCATGTCTATGCCTCGCGCACGCGCTTCATCCCGCGCTCTATCCTCGGCGCCTTCGAGCAGGTGGCTTGGGCCAGCGTCCAGGCCAGAGACGATCCGCGCCGCCAGCCGCAGGTGCGTGTCGACCTCGGCGCCCGCATGCGCGGCATGTGGAAATAGGCACCCGCCTCGACGCCGGCGCTGCTCGCCCGGCGACCGCTCCCGGAGCCGGCGAAAAAACAATACCGGCAACATGGAACCTCGCGCCGTGATCCGCGTTTCTGCCCGACCCCCAGACCGGAGAACGGCGTCCGCCGTGACCTCCGCCCATTCGAGAGGCCAGAATGCACGACAGGACGTTTTCCACCCCGGTCGCCCTAACCGTTGGCGCCGGCTACAAGCGTACGATCGCATCGTTCTCCGAGATGCACGAATTCCTCACCGAGTTCCCGCCTTCGCGCCGCCGGCTGAGCTATGGCGCCGCGGTGAAGGCCTGCGAGGCGGCACGTGCCGGCGAGATCTCGGCCGAAGCGGCACGCGACGCTCTGATCACCTTCGCCGTGACGGCAGGCATCCTCTGGCCGGCCGCCCAGCCGGCGGTCTCGGTCAAGCCGGTCGCCCGGGGCCTCGGCGGCTACGCCGCCTGACCGAAACGACCATCAATGGACCGTCATCGGGCCGCTGCCCGGCGGGTCGCCCGCTGCTGCGGGTTCGAAACTGACCTGATCGCGGCCGTTCGATTTGGCCTTGTAAAGGTGCTTGTCCGCCACCACGAACATCTCGGCGTAGGTGGTCGGCCCGCTGAAGGCGACGCCGCCGATGCTGACCGAGAGAGGACAGGGCCGGCCGTCAGGCGAGAACTCCGCCTCACGGACGCGTCGGCGAATTGTCTCCGCCACCAGCCAGGACTGCGAAGGATCTGCGCCGGGAAGGAAAACCGCAAATTCCTCGCCGCCGATCCGGCCGACGATATCGGCGCCGCGTAGCTGGCCCTGGATTGTCTTGGCGATCAGCTTGAGCGCCTGGTCTCCGCAGTCGTGGCCGAGGCGGTCGTTGACGGATTTGAAATGGTCGGCATCGACGATCAGCAAGGCGCCGGCATTAACGACAGAATGGCTGCGGGCCTGTTCGAGATAGGCCTCGACGAGCATGGAAAACGCACCCCGGTTGAACACCGCCGTCAGGCTGTCGGTCGCCGCGACGACGGCCAGTGCCTTCTGCGCGATCGCCAACTGGCGCATTTTCCACATCAGGAAAAAGAAGAAGGAGCTGGCCAGGATAAGCGGCAGCAGCAGGTCGGTCAGCTGCGCCCGCCACAGCGCTTCCGGCGACAAATATGGGAAATTGAAGGAGTCGACGAGGAATGCGGCTGCAATGCAGACCGCCGTACCCGCGACGGTAACCGCCACGACCCTGCCCCAGCTCGTCGGGGACAAATCGATCTGCATGCTTTTGCTCCTGCTTCAGCCGGCTACCTTGAAGCAACAGCACAAACGAAGTCCTAAGACTTTGCTTTCAATTCGATCGCAGTCGAAGCGAACCAGCCGTCGAGATGGCGGCCAGATAAGAAGATCGGTCCTAAATCAGCTGCCTTCTGATGCTCATCCGCGTCACCGCGGTCACAAGAATGGCGCCGATCATGAAATAGATGGTCGCGACAATGTCGCCCTGGTGGAAATAATAACCGGAGTTGAGAAGCGCCAGGACCACGGCGAAGAACGCCACAAGGCGCAAGGGTTCATTGGGCATGCGTGCCAATTCTCGCTGTTGCTGCTGAATGCTGCTGGAGCGGCCGCCCTCACGACCGTCCGCTCCATAAAATGTTTTGGCGCGTTTTGCAATCTCGGCAGATTGTCCTCTATCCACCGTCCGCTTCACCAGCCGCCCCAGGTTCAGGCGAAAGCCCTGCCCTCCTCGCTACGCTGGAACATCGTCAGGTCCAGTCCGAGGCTTGGCTTGCCCAGAATGGTCAGGATCGCATGCGCCTGGCCGCGGTGGTGGGTCTGGTGGTTGAAGAAGTGGTCGAGCGCCGGCGCCAGCCGCTGCGAGACGGTGCGCATATCCGAGACGGTCATGTAGGAGAAGCGGCCCGACAGCGCCTTGTCGCTCAGGCCGTCGACCCAGTCGATGATCCGTTTGTCCTCGGCCTCGCGCGCCAGCCGCAAGCCTGGCAAGGCGCGGTGCAGGATCGTGTCGAGCCTTGCCGGCGCGTCGCCCTCGCCGGTGAAGCGTTTCATCCAGATACGGTCGGCTGCCAGGAGGTGGTTGAGCGTTCCCATCATCGAACCGAAGAAGACGCCGATATTGCGGTCGAACTCTTCCTCGTCGAGATCGGCGGCGGCATCGTAGATGCGGCCGTTGGCCCATTGATTGTAGGCCGCAAACATCCTGAAATGCTGTTTCATTTTCTCTCGACCTGCGAGACCCTGTTTCGCGCGGGTCTGTTTCGGCCATAGTTAGACTGCAAGGACGCTGCCGCCAATGACCATTCTGCTCTACGACCTTGTTGGACGCGACGCCGCTCGCCCGTTCAGCCCACATTGCTGGAAGGCGGCGATGGCGCTGGCCCACAAGGGACTCGACATCGCCAGCGTGCCGACCTGTTTCCTCGAAGTGCCGAAGGTGGAAGGCGGCGTTTCGAAGCTCGTTCCGGTGATCCGCGACGGCGAGACGGTGGTCGCCGATTCCTTCGCCATCGCGCTCTATCTCGAGGAGACCTATCCCGAGCGGCCGACATTGTTTTCCGGCGACGGCGGTAAGGCGACGGCGCGCTTCATCGAACGCTGGTCGCAGCTGACCATCCATCCCTACGTCACCACCGCGGCGCTACTGGACCTGCATGCCATGCAGGACGAAGCGAACGCCGCCTATTTCCGGCAGAACCGCGAGCAGCGCTTCGGCAGGTGCCTGGAGGCGGTTTGCGCCACCCGCGACGCCGGGCTCGCCGGCTTCCGCGCCTCGCTGGAGCCGCTCCGCTCGATGCTCGGCTATCAGCCCTTCATTGGCGGCCCGTCGCCGCTATTTGCCGATTACATCGTTTTCGGCGCGCTGCAATGGGCGCGAATCGCCACGCCCTACCGGCTGCTCGACGACGGCGACGTCGTGGCGCAATGGTTCGAACGATGCCTCGATCTGCATGGCGGCCTCGGCCGCAACGTCGTGGCGGCAGCGATCTCCCGCCTCGAGAGTTGAAATCGGCAGTTTTCATCGGCGGCGGCACATTTTGTTCTTGCTTTGTGCCGGCAGCTATGCTACTAATTTCGGTATGGTGCTGATTCGTACCGACGACCCGCCCGGCTTGCCGAGGCGGGTTTTGTTTGCCGATCAAGGTTCAACGGCGTAGATGACGGCAACGTCGCCCGGCCTCGGCTAAAGCGCGTCGCGTTCGACCGGCCTCATGTGACGCGCTTTAGGTTCTTGTTTTGATGCATGTCGTTACCGCAAAACCGCTGCACACCTTTGCGCGGCATGCACTTGTTTGTCGTTGCCGCAAAACCGCTGCACACTTTTGCGCGACATGCATTAGAATTCCCGCCCGGCGAAATGCGACAACGCGGGTAGACGAAGTGTCGCTTGAGGCGCCGCATCACTGCCCGGATCGAAGCAAACAAGACGAAAAACCGGCGAACCGGGCAACCACAACAGAGGCAGCGCGCCATGACCGCAAACCCAGAGTTCCCGGCCGATTTTCGCGCCGGGCTTGCCAAGCTCTTCCTGTGGCGGCGCGACGTCAGGCGGTTCAAGCCGACGCCGCTCCCGGAAGGGGCGCTGGAGCGGCTGCTCGAGCTTGCCAGCGCCGCGCCGTCCGTCGGGCTGAGCCAACCTTGGCGCTTCGTCATCGTCGAGAGCGAAACATGCCGCGCCGCCGTCAGGGCATGCTTCGAGCGCTGCAACGCGGAGGCACTCGCAAATTTTTGCGGTGAACGCGCCGCGCTGTATGGGCGCCTGAAACTTGCCGGCCTGAACGAGGCGCCCTGCCAGCTTGCGGTTTTCGCCGACCGCGCAACCGAGCAAGGGCATGGGCTTGGCCGCCAGACCATGCCAGCCACCATAGACTATTCCGCTGTCATGGCGGTCCACACGATGTGGCTGGCGGCGCGCGCCGAGGGAATAGGCATGGGCTGGGTCTCGATCCTCGACCCGGCCGAGATGGCGACGATCCTGGACGTGCCGCCGGAGTGGACACTGATCGGTTACTTCTGCATCGGCTACCCCAGCGAGAACCACAGCGTGCCGGAACTGGAACGGGAAGGCTGGGAAACGCGGCGGCCGTCTATCGTGACAAGGCGGTAGTGGAATGGCAGCGCTGCCATCCTCCTTGCGGGGAAGAATGACTCCTCCCCAGCAGGGCTGTGGATATCATGGATGGTTCGCCGATCGTCAGCATGCCAGCAAGACACCATGGCAAAGCCGGTCGTGAAGGCCTTGACCTGAGGAAGTGCATAGAATGTTTCGCTACGACATGCAGGCCGAGATCTGGGTCTATCAGGGCAAGGGCGGCTGGCATTTCGTGACCCTGCCGCCGGAGCTTGGAGCCCGGATCAAGGCGGCGATGGTTGGGATGGCAAGGCCCCTGGGGCTCCCTTGGCGTGGAGGCCGTCATCGGCCAGACCAGATGGCGGACATCGCTGTTTCCCGACAAGAAATCCGGCAGCCTGCTCTTGCCGATCAAGACCGCGGTGCGGGTCCGCGAAGGCCTCGGGGCTGGCGACACGGCCAACTTGACGATCGAGATGCAGTTATGACGACGTCGGGTCAGGCTGACGACGACGCGCTATAGGGCGGCCAGTCGATCGGACCCAAGTGGGTACCGGTTGTCGGAAAATCCGATCTCAACAAAAAGATGAGCGGCGGCATGGTTCGACTTGAAAGTCCGCCGCCCCACCGCAGAAATGCGCGCTGCGCCGGCCTCCCCTTGGCAAGGCGGCGGGCGGCTTGTATAGAGCCCGCCACCCTCAATTCCACTCTCCATCACAAGGACGACCCCATGGCGCTCGAACGCACCTTTTCCATGATCAAGCCGGACGCGACCCGTCGCAATCTCACCGGCGCTATTACCAAGATACTGGAAGATGCCGGCCTGCGCGTCGTGGCTTCGCGCCGGGTGTGGATGAGCCGCCGCGAGGCGGAAGGTTTCTATGCCGTGCACAAGGAACGTCCGTTCTTCGGCGAGCTGGTCGAATCCATGTCGTCGGGCCCGACAGTCGTGCAGGTACTGGAAGGCGAGAACGCCATTGCCAAGAACCGCGAAGTGATGGGCGCCACCAATCCGGCAAGCGCCGCCGAAGGCACTATCCGCAAGCTGCACGCACTGTCGATCGGCGAGAACTCCGTGCACGGTTCCGATGCGCCGGAAACCGCCGCGCAAGAGATCAAATACTGGTTCTCGGATACCGAGATCGTCGGCTAAGCCGGCATTCCGAACCCCATCAAAAGGCCGGCGCAACGCCGGCCTTTTTCGCTAAAGCGCGTCGCGTTCGATCGGTCTCATGCGATGCACTTCAGGTTCTTGTTTTGATGCATGCCGGTATCGCAAAACCGCTGCACGCTGCTGCGCGATATGCAGTAGCGGACATTTTCAGCTTCAGGCTCCTCGACGGGTCACCGGTGCGTTAAGCTCGGAGGGCGGATCAAACGCCGTCCCGACAATGAGGATTTTGGGGAGCCGACAAGGCCATGACCAGCGCCATTCCCGGCTTCTTCCAGGGCACCGAAATGCCAACCAGCGGCTGGTGGGAAGCGCTGTGGCCCGAGCCCGCCAGCGTCCTGGCGGCAGTAGGCATGAAGCCCGGCACGGACGTGGTCGATCTCTGCTGCGGCGACGGCTGGTTCACGCTGCCAATCGCCAGGGTCGCCCGTCATGTAATCGCTATCGACATCGATGCCGATCTGCTCGAAGTCGCAAGGCGGCGGTTGGCCGAAGGCGGCGCGGGCAATTGCGAGTTTGTGGCGGGCGACGCCTATGAGCTTGCCGGGCTGGTGCCTCAGACCGTCGACTTCGTTTTCATGGCCAACGCTTTCCATGGCGTTCCGGACCGGCCGCGCCTTGCCCGCGCCGTGCGGACGACGCTTGACCCTGCCGGTCGTTTTGCCATCGTCAACTGGCACCAGTATCCGCGCGAGCAAACCACGCTCTTGGGCGAGCCGCGCGGGCCAAAGACCGAGCTGAGGCTGTCACCCAAACAGACCATCGCGGCGGTGGAAGCGAGCGGGTTCAAGCTTGCCGAATTGGTTGATGTGCCGCCCTATCACTATGGCGCGGTATTCAAACAAGCGACAAATTGAGAATGCCGGGCGTATGCGACTTTGTCGCTAGGATGTGTGTCGCCCGCCGCCCCCTAGCGGCGGGTTCTGTCAGTCTATTTCGCCTGGCGTTCCTTCACGTTCGCATGTTCATTCGCCGCCTCCGTGTCGGTGGACGGGGTCTTGGTCTCTTCACCTGAAAACGGGCTGCCCTGCCCCGGTGCGAGATCGCCGCTATGGCCGGCCTTGTTGGTCTGGAACGGTTGGCTGTCCGCTTTGAGACCGTGGTCAAGAGCATTGACAAGATGGTCGTCCGCCTTGGCAAGGCCGGTAAAGGCAAGGAGCGATGCACCGGTGGCGGCAAGGATAAGCGTGTGCGTTTTCATGTCTGGACTCCTTTGAGTTAAGGCCAGAACGAGCCGCAGCCATTCTGGCGGCTTCAACGAAGGGACAAATGTCCCTTTTGCCTTACCCGCCATTTATGTGGAACTAACGCGCCCTCTGCCCGGCCTCTTCCCGCTGAAACACATCGTGATCGACATGCGGCTGCCGCGCGGGCCAATCGGCGCGGACTAAGCGCTAGCTCGCGGCATTGAAGCGCAGGATGTCGCGGCCATCTCTGTCGGCGATGACAAGCTTGCCGGCGTCGACGTGGTAGGATGCTGCTTTGGCCAGCGCCTCGAACAGCGCCTTTTCCTCGGCCATGACCTGAGGCGCGCAGGCCTTAAAGGTCGAGCCGATGTCGCTGATAGCGATCGTCGAGCCGTTTATCCTGGCGGTGGCGAAATAGACGTTGCAAGGGCCGCTGCCGCCGGCCTTGCCGGCTTCGCTGATGCGGAATGTCGCCCGCGGCTCGGCAATCACGCCGACGCCGTCGATATATTCGACCAGCCAGCTTTGGCCGAACACGGAAGGTGCCGCCGGCTCGTCGCCCGGCGCCGCCATTTTCAGCATGATGGTCTGTGGCGCGTCGCTGAGCGGGTCGACCTGATGGCGCGTATCGGTGACGAATAGCAGCCGGTCATCGACGGTGATGCGCGCCTGCAGCGCGTAGGTCATATCAGGCCGGATCACCCGCGGGTCGAAGCTGATCTCGAACTTGATCGGCACCTGGCCGGCCGGCACCACCTTGCGCTCGCCGATGATTGCTGCCGGCGCGTCGGCCAGCGACACGTCGGCAAGCTGCACGGAAAGCACGGCATTGGGCGGCAGCGCGATGCGCTCGCGATACATCACCTCGCCCTTGAGGGTCTTTTCGGCAGCCACGGAACGATCCGGAACGGCAAGTATGCCAACGGCCAGCGGCACCAGTCCGAAGATGAAGAACTCGGCGATCCTGTCCAGCATGATCCTGCTCCCCTTCGGCAAAGGGTTTCGCAGGATTGCGGTCAATGAATGGCCGGCGGCGTATGGGCATGGCTGTCCCAGGAATTTGTTTGGACGGCGGGGCGCTTCCAGCGGCCCGCCGCCTTGTCGTCGGCCTTCTTGGCCGCTCCGCAAACTCTGTTCAGTCCACGCTCGGCGACTGTCTCGGAAAAGCCCATGCCGCAGGATGAGCTCCAGTCGGGCGATCTCGGCCGCCGGTTTGACTATGCGGCGGCATTCACCGCCGGTTTGCTCGATCCTGACCGTGCCCCGCCTGACTCTGTCTCGGGGCCGAACGGGAAGGCTGCGATCAAGCGATATGCCGTCTACCGCAACAACGTCACGGTCAGCCTGATCGATGCGCTGGCCGCCAGCTTTCCAGCGACGCTGCGCATCACCGGCCCGGATTTCTTTCGCGCGATGGCGCGCTTTCACATCCGCGAAACGCCACCCACCTCGCCGCTTCTATTCGAATATGGCCGCGACTTTCCCGATTTCATCGAGCGCTACGAACACGCGCAGTCGATGCCGTGGCTGGCCGACGTGGCGCGCATCGAGCGGGCCTGGCTCGATGCCTATCATGCCGCCGACGCGGAGGCGCTGTCGGCTGAGGCACTGGCGTCGATCCCTCGCGAGAGGCTTGCCGACACCGTGCTGCGGCCGCATCCGGCGACGCGGATCGCGCGCTCCCGGTTCCCGGCAGTCACAGTCTTCGCGGCAAACCGGAACGACGCTCCTGTTGGGCCGATCCGGGCAACGGGCGCTGAAGATGCGCTGGTCACGCGGCCCGGCCTCGAGGTCTTCGTCCGCCACCTACCGCCCGGCGGCGCAGTATTTATCTCGCATCTGGTCGCGGGCGAGTCGCTCGGTGCAGCGGCCGCGGCAGCGTTTGCGGAGAGTGCCGAATTCGAGCTTTCCGCCAACATTGCCGGTGTGCTGGAAGCGGGAGCCTTCACGACGGCACATCAGGAAAGGTGAGCACGATGAGCCATAGGCAGAACGCGAGCACCGAACCGCGAGGGTTCGCCGCTCTCGTCGAAAGGCTGAATGCCGCCCTGCGCACGATCGCGACGCCATCGCTGACGCAGCTTGTCCTGCGCTGCGCGCTCGCTGTCCCGTTCTGGCGGTCCGGCGTCAACATGGGACGGTTTTCTACAGTTGAACGATGTCGCAGTGCTGCTTTTCAGCTCGGAACTCAAATTGCATCTGCCGGGCGGTCCTTATGATTTTCCGGCACCCGCGCTGGTGGCGTTCGCTTCAGGGTCAGCGGAGATCGTGTTGCCAGTTCTCCTTGTTTTCGGCCTGGCGACGCGACTGGCGGCGTTCGGGTTGCTGCTGATGACGCTGGTCATCGAGCTCACCGTGCCGGACGGCTCGCCGCTGCACATTACCTGGGCGGCGATGGCGCTTGGCATCATGGCCTGGGGACCCGGCCGGATTTCGCTCGATCATCTGATCGGCACTGACAAAGGTTGAGGGCTCGCGGAAGCCTGGTCAGTCTCGCTTCCAGCGGCTCGCCGCCTTGTCGTCGGCCTCCTTGGCGTCGACCCAGCCGCCTTCGGAACCGTCGCTATGGTGTTCCTTTTTCCAGAACGGCGCCCGTGATTTCAAATAATCCATCAGGAAATTCGCGGCCTCGAACGCCGCCTGCCGGTGGGCGGAAGCGGACACCACCAGCACGATGTTTTCGCCCGGCGCGATCTTGCCGTGGCGATGGATGACGGTGAGCCCCTGCAGCGGCCAGCGCTCGATTGCCTCGCCGGCGATGCGGGATATCTCGGCTTCAGCCATTCCGGGATAATGTTCGAGCTCGAGCGCGGAGAGCCTGCCTTGCTCGTCGCGGCAAAGGCCGGAGAAGGTCACCACAGCGCCGATGTCGTTGCGACCCCTGGTCAGCCTGGCGATCTCGGCGGCGACGTCGAAATCCTCCGCCTGGATGCGCACGACAGGCACCACCGCGGACATGGTTCAGCCACCGGTCATCGGCGGGAACAGCGCGATCTCGCGCGCGCCGGCGATCTTTTCGCGGTGCTCGACATGTTCCTGGTTGATGGCGACGCGGATCACGTCAGGATATTGCAGCGCGTGCTCGTATTCCTCGCCGCGCGATTTCAGCCAGCGCAACAGGTCGGCGACCGTTTCGATGCCGGCCGGCAACTCGACGTCTTCTTCCGGTCTGCCGATCCGCTCGCGCACCCAGGCGAAATAAATGAGCTTCGTCGACATGCTACTCGTCCATGATGTGCTTGAGGCCGGCGCGGAAATAGTCGTAGCCAGTGTAAAGCGTCACCAGGGCGGCGATCCACAGCAGCACCAGCCCGGTCTGGGTGGTCAGCGGAAAGAGCTTGTCGCCGGCCGGGCCCGCAAGCAGGAAGGCGATGGCGATCATCTGGATGGTGGTCTTCCATTTGGCGAGCTGCGTCACCGGCACCGAGACCTTCAAAGCCGCCAGATATTCGCGCAGGCCCGAGACCAGGATCTCGCGGCACAGGATGATGATCGCCGCCCACAGCGACCAGCCGGCGATGCCGGCATGGCGGTCGGTGTCGGCGGCAAGCAGCAGCAGGCAAGTGGCGACCAGCAGCTTGTCGGCGATCGGGTCCAGCATCTTGCCGATGTTGGAGGTCTGCTGCCAGGCGCGCGCCAGATAGCCGTCGAAGTAATCGGTGATCGAGGCGAGCAGGAAAATGATGAGCGCCGACCAGCGCGCGAAGTCGCTCGATTTCAGATGCCCCTCTAGGAAGAAGCATAGCACCACCAGCGGCACCGCCAGGATGCGGGCGTAAGTGAGCATGTTGGGCAGGTTGAACGCGCGCTGGGACATGTTTTGGGAACTCTTTCTGCCTGCTTAGTCAAATCAGAAGCGAATGTGGGGGGTCAACAGGCCAGAATCGATTAGCCAGCCGAAATATCGGCAATAAGTCTTAGCTCTCGTGAAAATGATTGTAGACCAATTTCGCCACCTGTTCGGAAATGCCGTCGACCTTGACCAAGTCTTCGACGGCGGCACGGCTGACCGCCTTGGCCGTACCGAAATGCATCAGCAGCGCGCGCTTGCGGCCCGGGCCGATGCCGCTGATCTCGTCGAGCGGGCTCTTGACCATCTCCTTCTTGCGGCGGGCGCGGTGCGAACCGATGGCGAAGCGATGGACCTCGTCGCGCAGCCGCTGGACGAAATAGAGCACCGGATCGCGAACGGGCAGCGAGAATGGGGCCCTGCCCTTGACGAAGAAGCGTTCGCGGCCGGCATCGCGGTCCTGACCCTTGGCGATGCCGATGGCGACAACGCGATCCTCGATGCCGAGATCGGCGAGGATCTTGCGCACCGCCGTCATCTGGCCCTGGCCGCCGTCGATGAGGATGACGTCGGGCCAGGCGGGGAAGCCGCCCGCGTCCTCGATATCGTCGCCCGGTTCGGTAGGGCTCGCCTCGCCCGTGCCCTCGGTTTGCGGGGCATCGCCATGTTCCTTCAACAGCCGCGAGAAGCGCCGCTGCATCACCTCGCGCATCATGCCGAAATCGTCGCCCGGCGTGATCTCGGTCGAGCGGATGTTGAACTTTCGATACTGGTTCTTCACAAACCCTTCCGGCCCGGCGACGACCATGGCGCCGACGGCGTTGGTTCCCATGATGTGCGAGTTGTCATAGACCTCGATGCGCACCGGCGGCTTTTCCAGGCCGAAGGTCTCGGCAAAGCCAGTGAGCAGCCGCGCCTGAGTTGAGGTTTCGGCCAGCCGCCGGCCGAGCGCTTCGCGCGAATTCTGCAGCGCATTGTCGGTCAGGTCCTTTTTCTCGCCGCGCTGCGGCACCGAGATCGACACCTTGCGGCCGGCCCGGGTGGAGAGCGCCTCCGCCAGCAATTCCTGGTCCTCGACGCCATGCGACAACAGGATGGTGCGCGGCGTCGGCTTGTCGTCGTAGAACTGCGCCAGGAACGATCCCAGCACCTCGCCGGCTTCGAGCGCCGGATCGGCCTTGGGAAAATAGGCGCGGTTGCCCCAGTTCTGGCCGGTGCGGAAGAAGAACACCTGGATGCAGACCTGGCCGCCCTCCTGATGGATGGCGAAGACATCGGCCTCGTCGACGGTCTGCGGATTGATGCCTTGATGGCTCTGCACATGCGACAGCGCCGCCAGCCGGTCGCGATAGATGGCGGCGCGTTCGAAATCGAGGTTCTCCGAAGCCTGCTGCATGGCGGCGGAGATCTCCGTCTTCACCTTCTGGCTGCGGCCGGAAAGGAAATCCTTCGCCTCGGCGACAAGCCTTGCATAATCGCCATGCGAGATTTCGCCGGTGCATGGGCCGGCGCAGCGCTTGATCTGGAACAAAAGGCAAGGCCGGGTGCGGTTCTCATAGAAGGAGTCGGTGCAGCTCCTGAGCAGGAAGGCGCGCTGCAGCGAGTTGATGGTACGGCCGACGGCGCCGGCCGAGGCGAAGGGGCCGAAATAGTCTCCCTTGCGTGAGCGCGCGCCACGATGCTTGTAGATACCGGGCGAGACATGATCGCCGGTCAACAGGATATAGGGGAACGACTTGTCGTCGCGCATCAGCACGTTGAAGCGTGGCCGCAAGCGCTTGATGAGGTTGGCTTCAAGCAGCAGCGCTTCGATCTCGGTGCGGGTGACGACGAACTCCATCGTCGACGTCTCGCGCACCATGCGGCCGATGCGGCTGGTGTGGAACCGGCCTTGCGCGTAGCTGGTGACCCGCTTCTTGAGGCTGCGTGCCTTGCCGACATAGAGCACGTCGCCGGCGGCATTCATCATCCGGTAGACGCCGGGCGCATTGGGCAGCCGCTTGACCAGCGTCTGGATCACCTCGGCGCCGACCATGCCGTCGGCGTCGCCGGCATGCGGGGTCCAGTCGATGGCGGTGAAGGTGACGTCCGGACCGCCGGCCGCAGGCTCGACGACCTCTTCGGCCGCCTCGTCCTCGAGGTCGATTTCGGGCGGCAGGTCGTCGGCGCCACCGCGCGTTTTTTGTTTCTGGTCCATGGGGCTCATTCCGCCATGCCTGTCACATCGGGCGTCTGCCATGCAAGGTGCTGGCCGCCGTCGAGCGCAATCATCTGGCCGGTGACCGAGCGTGCCGCCCACAGATAACGGATGGTGGCACCGAATTCCGGCAATTCCGGGCCGCGTTTCAGGATCAGCCCGGCAATCTGGGCATCGAAATCGCTGTCGTGCTGGCGCGTGTTCTTCAAGGTCGGGCCAGGACCAATAGCGTTGACGCGGATGCGGGGACCCAGCGCCTGCGCCATCATCTCGGTCGACGCCCACAATGTCGACTTCGACAGCGCATAGGAAAAATAACGCGGCGTCGGGCGCCAGACGCGCTGGTCGATCATGTTGACGATCAGCCCCTCACTGTTCTGCGGCAAGGCCCGGGCGAAAGTCTGCGCCAACAGCGCCGGCGCCTTGACATGCACGGCGAAATGGCGATCCCAGGCCGGCCAGTCGAAATCCTCAACACTGTCGTGCTCGAACAGCGAGGCGTTGTTGACCAGCAGCGACACCGGCCCGAGCGCCGCCGCCGCGCGGCCGACAAGGTTGCCGACGGCATCCATGTCGGTCAGGTCGGCAGCAACCACGGCGGCCTGGCCATGTCGACCAAAATGACCACCGTTGATTTCGGCCGCGAGCGCCTCCGCCTCGGCCAGCGAGCGATTGCAGTGAATGGCGACGGCAAAACCATGCCCGGCAAGATCTTCGACGATCGCCCTGCCGATCCGCCTCGCCCCGCCCGTCACCAGTGCCGTCGCGGCGACCTTGCTCATCTGTCAATCCTTAATCCGATGCCGATTCCGACCTGCCGGGATAGCGCCGGCAAATTATGGCCCGCCAAGCGTTAAATCCCATTTCCACCTGGGGCAAGATTGTGGCAAAGTGGCCGGTGGGCGTTCTGGTTCGACCGGAATTCGGGCCAGCCCGTCCGCAATATAGGGCGCTGGAGCCCTTATACCAAGCCGTGTGCAGTGCAGCACGGCGAACCTGCTGACATTCGCTGTTGCGAAGATGCAACGTCAAGGTTCTGCCTCATTCGTGCCAGGGAATGACCCAAGTTCAGGTTCGCTTCAGCCGCATTTCGACACGACATTTGCAACCGTTGAACGCCGGATCCGTTTCATCCCCCGGACGGGTTGAGGGCGCTCATGAAAAACAAGCCTGTGTCCTGTGGCTTAAGGAGTAAAGAACAATGCAAGCCAATCTTAAATTTGCGCGACCGCTGGCGGTGGCGTTTGGGCTGTTCGCCCTCGGCGGAACTGCCTATGCCGCGGACGTGGTTCAGGAAGAGCCGCCGGCACCTGCCCCGATTGCAGAACTTCCGGTCGCATCCTGGGCCGGTCCCTATGCCGGTGTGAGCGTCGGCTACGGCTTCGCCGGCCATGCCAAAGCCAAAGACATTGGCGTCGACGTCGACACCAAGGGTTTTGTCGGCGGCGTCTTCGGCGGCTATAATTGGCAGCAGGAGAACTTCGTCTACGGTGCCGAAGCCGATATCGGCTACAACGGCGTCAAGGGCGACGATGCCGGCATCGAGGCCAAGGGTGGCTTCGAGGGCTCGCTGCGTGCCCGCCTCGGCTATGCCGTCAGCCCGGACATCCTGCTCTACGGCACCGCCGGTGGCGCGCTGAAGAACCAGAAGATTGAAGCTGCCGGCGTAAGCGACACCAACACGCAGTTCGGCTGGACAGCCGGCGTCGGTACCGACATCAAGATCACCGACAATGTGTTCGGCCGTGTCGAGTATCGTTACACGGACTTCGGCAGGAAGGACTTCGACGGTATCGGCAAAGTTAAGTCGACCGACAATCGCGTCACTTTCGGCGTCGGTATGAAGTTCTGAGTCGTCCAAGCCACGACACGAAAAAGCCGGGCCTCGCGCCCGGCTTTTTTTGTGGCACCGGTTGAGGCCGCCCGCCCTCAAGCCGGGATGGCGGGCTTCAGTTCCGGGAACTTCTCGTCGAAGCGTGCCGCCCAGCGCGTCAGCCGGCCGCGGCCCTTTTCCCATTTTCCGGCGAAGCGCAGCGAGAGATAGCCAAGGCAGGCGCGCAATGCGATTTGGCCTAAGGTGATTTTCTTCGGCAGCTTCGGCGGATTGGCGTTGAGCAGATCGAGCGCGGCCGAAATCTTCGTCCACTGGCGCTCGAGCCAAGGCTGGTAGACCATCTCTTCCGGCCGCGTGCGCCGCTCATAGACCATCGACAGCGCGCAGTCGCAGATACCGTCGGCCAATGCCTCCAGCACCTCCGCCTCAAGGCGCCTGTCGGGATTGCGCGGAAACAATGCGTTCTTCGACATCCGATTGAGATGCTGGGTGATGGCGCGGCTGTCGTGGACCGAGCGGCCGTCATCGAGCACCAGCACCGGGATCTTGCCGAGCGGATTGGCGCCGATCAGTTCGGCCGGCCTTTCCTCCGTCTTTATCGGCACGAGATCGACCGCGATGCCAGCATAAAGTGCTGCCATGCGCACCTTGGAGCTGTAGGGGGAAGTAGACGCGTAGAGCAGTCTGGGCATTGTCGATTCCTGTTTGGCGGCTACAGCTCCATATGCCCCGTTGGACGCGCAAAAGGACGCGGTAGCATTGTGACTTCGCACATGACCCTCACCGAAAATCGATTCCGACAGGGGCTCGTGCGTGGGCACTGTTGACCGATCATGCAGGGTTCATCAACGGCCAGAGGCGGAAAACCGCGCCGCCAGCGTACAACCATTGTCTCGACGTCAATCGCGATGCGATAAGCCGCAGTGCGGCGGCAGACGCGAGCGGGTCGGACAATCCAAATCCGATTGGCTACCAACTCGGCCTTGCACCGAAGGTTAGCCTTTGGCAGCCACGAAAATCCCACCGGACTTCGCCGCATGGCGAAGCCCTGGGAGCTGCGAAAAGACGTCTTCCTCCCGCCTCTTTCTCGTTCTGCCCGACCGTCAACCAAGAAGCGAGGCGCCTGTCCGGCATCCCGCCCTGACTGTCTTGAGTATTGTCCCCGACGGTAGCAGGGCGGCGACTACTTCTTGGCCTTCGCCTTTGCGGGCGCTGCTTTCGGCTTGGCCGCGGGCGCTGCTTTCTTCACTGCCGCAGAAGATTTCGCAGCGGCGGCCTTTGCCGGTGCTGCCTTCTTCGCAGCTGGCTTCGCGGCCGCCTTTGCAGCCGGCTTCTTGGCCGGTGCCGCCTTCTTTGCGGGTGCAGCCTTGGCCGGTGCTGCCTTTGCCTTAGCAGGTGCTGCTTTCTTCACGGCCGGTTTTGCCGCGGCCTTGGCGGCCGGCTTTTTGGCCGGCGCTGCTTTTGCTTTAGGCGCGGCGGCCTTCGCTTTGGCAGCGGGTGCCGCTTTCTTCACAGCAGTTGCGGCCTTTGCCGCGGCTGCTTTTGCTGGTGCTTTCTTTGCCGGTGCCTTGGATGCCGGCGCCTTGGATGACTGCTTAGCCATATCATGCCCCTTCCGTTGTGCCGACGGCCGTTATTGACCCGGCGCGCATTGCATATCTGACTCGCGGCTTGCTAGCCAGCGAAGCATTAGAATGATTTTTGCAGCTTAAGTTTCGGTTACGGCGAGCGCACGACCATTTTACCCTCGCAAAAACCGGCTGCGAATCTTTGTCTCCCGCAGTGAAGTTCTGCGACAGAAATTCTGGCCGCTCTATCTCGACCGGTCTTCTCGTCAAGCTCAGGACCTTTTCGACCAGCTTTGCGCTTCAACGTCCGGCGCTCAGCGCGAACATTGTCCAGAACGAAGGCGGTCGCCCGCCTCGTCTTGTTTGAAAAGATAAACTACAGGTAAGTAGGAAGCAACGCGACGAGCACGCCGCTGCACTATCTTGCACGGCGCGATGAAAGTAAGCAGACAGCTCACATTTCTGAAGGACAGGATATCGTTCGATAGATCCGGTCGAGCCGACCGGCGTGATCGAAAGCGCTTGGCCGTTCAGGCGCCGGGCGGCTCACGGCTCATCTGCAGCCGGCGCGAAGGCTCGGCCCTGTGGAGATGGACGGCGAAGGTATCCCATGGCGGCATGACGGAAATCTGTGCCAGGATGCGCCCCGCTTCACCGCGATGATAGCCGCCGTGCAGTACGACGTGGGTCAGCATTTCCTGTCGCGACATCAATACCTTATCCCCGTCGGTGAACACGAAGGCGAGGGGCTCGGACAGCTGCCGCGACGAAACGGTTTCGAGATAATCGGGATACCAGCGATCGGTCGCTGCGACCGCGGCGCGAAGTTCGTCGAACGCCGGCGTGTCCTCAGTGGTGGCGGCGGAGTAGCCATGGCTTGCGTCAACCAGGTGCGCCGAGAATATCCGCGACACCACATGGCTGTGATCGACGAGCCGTATCACGGCCTGCCGTTCCTTGCCGTGAACATGCGGGTCGAGACTCGCGAGCTTTTCCAGCAGTTCGTCATGGCCCAGGCCTGATAGGCAAACAGGCTGCGAACCAGAGCGAGCGCACTCATGGTCGGTGTCCTTTTCCGGAAATGCGAGTATGTTGTTTATATTTTCAGGAGAATGAGAGGGCGTGTCTACTCGCATTGCAAGACCGCATCCGCGCATGCGCAAGCAGCCGCGCCAGGCGCGTTCCAGGGCAACCGTCGAGGCGATCATCGAGGCAGCGGCTCATGTTCTGAGCGGGCTGGGCTGGGCCGGCTTCACCACCAACAAAGTGGCCGAGACAGCAGGTGTGAGCATCGGCACGCTCTACCAGTATTTTCCCGACAAGCTCTCCCTGCTCGCAGCCGTCCGGCGCCGTCACTTCGATCATGTGCTGTCGGTCATTCGCGATTCGGCGGAAGACCAAAAGCCGCTCAGGACATTCGCGCAGGAGCTGGTGCGCGGCATGATCGCGGCACACAGCATTCACCCGACACTACACCAGGTGCTGCTCGACGAGGCGCCTGGCGATCGTGGCTCCAGGGCCGCCCATGCTTCGTTCCAGGCACAATACCTCAATCACTATGCGGCTGCTGTCGCCAGTTATCGCAAGCCAAGGAAAGGCGCCGACACGGAGGCCGTGGCGCGGGTGCTGTCGTCAGCGATCGAAGGTGTGATCCACAACGCGGCACGCCGGAACATGCTCGCCGCGCCGGAGCTGCAAAAGCAACTCGTCGAACTGATCTGCGCCTACCTATCGGGAGCGGGCCGTACCGGTCGATAGCGCATGGCACGGCGGAAGTCGGGATTTCTGTGTGTCGTTCAAAGCCGGCTTATGAGGTGCGGCAGGGACGATGCCAACAATGCCGCACCTGATGCGGCCAAGAGTGTGAGGACGATCTTTCGAAAAGTCGCCTCGCTAACGCCGATGTAGAGTCTCGCGCCAAGGAGTGTCGGTATCAACATCGCCGGCGCGACGACGGCAAACATCGGCAGCATTTCGAGCTTGATCTTTCCGGCCGCAAGATAGGCGGCCATCGTCATGGAGAGGGTCACAAGGTTGAAATTCTGGATGACAATACGCTGCCTGTCCTTTTCCCATTGGCGCAGCACGCACCACAGCGTTGGAACCGGGCCGGTGAAGCCGCCAAGTCCACCCATGATGCCACCGACCAGACCTATTGCACCGTCTGCAACAGGACCCCCGACCTTGATGGGAGGGAGGCGACGCGCAAAGAGCATCAAGGGACACCAAACGACCAGCAGCGCGCCGAAGACCAGCTTGAACAACTGCACATCCAGCAAGGGCAGGATGGCGACACCGACCGGAATCCCTATGGTCCCGCCAATCAGGAAGGGCAGCAGAAGCCTGAGGTCGAAACCCCGGCGGACGGTGACGGCAGCGATGATCTGACCGGTGAGCGCCCCAAAGACCGCCATGGCAGCAGCCAGTTGGGGTTCCACGGTCCAAACCCAAATCGACATGGCAACCAGGCTGAAAGCGAACCCGGAAAGCCCCTGGACGAAGCCAGCAACGACCGCGCCGAGAGCAACAGTATAAACAAGCAAATCCATGTGGTGCTGTTTCCCCGCAAACTCGTGACAGCAGATCGCGCTTCCCGCGAATGCTGCGCCGCATGGAAACGGTGACGGTCGATCAGGTGGCCGGTGCTAAAAAGTCGGAATCAGCGAGTGCGCGATCAGCGCAGGACGCGGCAGCGGCCGTTGTAGACCATCCAGCGGTCGAAGCCCGACACGCAGAATTCGACATTGTCGCCGATCGAGGCAAAGCCCTGGCCTTCCTCGATCAGGTACCAGATGGTGCGGGCGCGGCCGTCGGAGAGGCTGACGGTGGCGCCGCAATAACGGCGGCCGATCGGCCAGGTGTCGTCGGCCGGCAGATAGCGATGCTGGTGGATGCGCTGGAAGTCGACGATCTGCACATCCGGCAGATGCGGCACGTGATGCACCTGATAGGAGAAGCGGTCGGTGATTTTGTTCAGCACCCAGGCCTCGCCGCACACGCCGCTGTCCTCATCAGTATAGATTGCAAGGTCGGCGGCCTGCACCGCCTGAGTAACGCCAAGAGGCGCAGCCAGCGGCGTGCAAACGGCGAGCAGTGCGGCAAGGGCGGATTGGGCGAAGCGAGTCATGGCAGCCTCTCAAGGTCGACTGCGCGCACTGTGCGGATTCGCTGACGCGCGGTCAAGCGGTTGTAGCGACTATGGTTGTGGTGACGCGGTTGCGCTGAGGGAACGACAACGACCGCATCTCAAACTACTCTCCCGCCAGCCAGTCCAGCGTCCAATGCGATGGCTGCTCGACAGCAAGCAGCCGGTGCAGCGCCGGCAGCAGCGTCCGCAACTCGCCCTCCAGGGTGAAGGGCGGATTGACCACCACCATGCCGCAGCCATCGAGGCTCGGCTCGACAGAGGCCGGCCTGATCTCAAAACCGATGTCGAGCAGCCTGGGAACGCCCGTCTGCTTCAGCGCCTTGCGGAAGGCGGCGACCGCCTTGCGGTCCTTGAACGGATACCAGAGCGCGTAAATCCCTCCTGGCCAGCGCCGATGGGCTCTTTGCAGCCCGTCGACCAAGCGACCGAACTCGCCCTCTTCCTCGAAAGGCGGATCGATGAGGACGAGGCCGCGCTTCTCCTTTGGCGGCAGATGCGCGCCGAGCGCCAGCCAGCCGTCGAGCTCGATCACCCGGGTCTGGAAGTCGCCGTCGAACAGCGACTTCAGCCTGGCGGCATCCTTGGGATGCAGCTCGACCGCCGACAGCCGGTCCTGCTTGCGCATCAGGTGCCGAGCGATCAGCGGCGAACCCGGGTATTTTTTCACGCCGCCGTCCGGATTAAGCGAGCGGACGGCTTCAAGATACGGCGCCAGCAGTGCTGCCACCGGCGCATCGAGGGCCGCATCGACCAGCCGGCCGATGCCGCCTTGCCATTCGCCGGTCTTTTGCGCTTCGGTCGAGGACAGATCGTAACGGCCGATCCCGGCATGGGTGTCGATGACCCGAAACGCCTTGTCCTTCTGCTTCAGATATTCGATCAGCCGGCTGAGCACGACATGCTTGACGACGTCGGCGAAGTTTCCGGCATGGTAGGCGTGGCGATAGTTCAATTGGAGCCCCTGCCCCAGCGAGGCGCTGGCGGCTGCGAATTCGGATTTTCCGGCCGACGGCCGCCGAAACGGAATGCCAGCACCAGCCCGGCCAAGCCGGCCGCCATCAGGGAAAAACCGACCGGTCGCGCCCGGCGGTCGACCTCGCCGGCAGCCGAGCGCAGGACGAGGTCGACGGCCCGCATCGGAATGCCCTCGGCGTCGCCCGGACCAACGGTAAAAATATAGGGGCCGGCGGTAACGGTCGGGATCAGGCCGGCCTCGTCGCGAAAGATCCTGTCCGGCAGTTGCGGACTGACCTGCCGAGGATTGTCGGAATGGTTGAACTGCAGCGTCGAGGCGAGCACCGTCCTGCCGGCGGTGGCGGCAGTGAGGGTCAACACGGTGCGCTGCTGCGAGACGATACGCTCGGCTCTTGCCGTAAGGTCGACCAGCACGCGTAGCGGCCCGTCGCGTGCGCTAAGGGCCACCGTCACTGGCTTGAACCGGCCCTGGTCGTAAACCCTCCAGGTGCCGATCTCACGGCCGGAGAAATTGGTCATCGCCCAGGGATAGACGACGCCGATGCCGGTACCGATGAGCAGTATCAGGGCGAACAGAGAGCGCATGAGGTCAAGACCCGGTATTCGGCGCGCTGGTGCCGTCGCGGGCGCGTTCCATTTCGTCCAGGAGCATATCAAGGCCGAGATCAAACGTCCGGTCAAATTCGGCGGTGCCGAAATAACGCCCGGCCGCAGCTACTTTTGGAAAATCCTGCGCCAGTTGCTCATCGCTGACCGTGGTCACGGCCGAAGGCCCCTTCGCATAGCCGGCAGTCTCGTCGAGGATGGCACCCATCAGATAATAGCCGGTGGTACGGAACAGCCGCGCACCAAGTTCCGGTCCGAAGCCGCCGGCCTCGAACAGGCCGAGGATGCCGTTCAGCCACGCAAGGCAGGTCGGCGAGTTCATCCGGTAGGTAACGAAGAAGCTGGCGAAAGCCGGGTGCTCACGCGCGACGCGGCGGAAATCCTGCACGGCGATGCGCAACCTTTGTCGCCAAGGTAGGTCCGTGTCGGGCATTTCGAGGGAGCCGATCAGCCGGTCCACCAAGGCTTCGAAGAGATGCGCCACCGAAGGAAAGTGGTGATAGATGCTCATCGCCTCGCAGCCGAGTGCAGTCGCCAGCTTGCGCATCGAAAAACCGGCGAGGCCCTCGCTCTCGATCACCTTCAAAGCGGCAGCCTCGATCATCTCGCGAGACAGTCTGCCGCGCGGTCGCTTTTTTTTGATCGATGTGTCCATGGTGCCGCTTGACAACTTACACTGTAAGGTTCATTTTCGACATTACCTTACACCGTAAGGTCTACAAACGCCAGAGGAGAACGTCATGTCTGTGTATCGTACTCTTTCATCAACGCATTCTTCCATCCGCCGTGCCTGCCTGCTCGCCGCCGCCTGTGTGCTGACGCTGGCTGCAACTCCTTCTTATGCCGATGAGTATGACGCAACCGTCAAGGACATCCAGTCGACCATGGGCGGGGTGCCCGGTTTCGTAAAGCAGTTCCCGAAAGCCGGTCTGCCCGGTGCATGGGCCGAGGTCAAGGCTATCCAGCTCAGCGACAAGACGGCGCTGCCGCCGAAGGTCAAGTCACTGATCTCGCTGGCGGTGGCGGCGCAAATCCCGTGCAACTACTGCATCTGGTCGGACACGCAGGACGCCAAGCGGGCCGGCGCTACCGACGAGGAGATCCAGGAGGCGGTCGCCGTTTCAGCGCTGACCCGCCACTGGAGCACCATCTTCAACGGCATGCAGGTCGATTTCGATACATTCAAGAAGGAGATGGGCGGGCAGTAATGCCTTTCGTTGTTAGAGCGGGATGCATTCAGACTGAATTAGCCATCCCGCTCCGACTGTTTGTGTGATCCGCCAGCACCTCATTGATGACCCGCCACGATTTTTCCGCCTCGCGCTGGTTGCCGTCATGTCCCGAAGCGACGATCAGCGCCTTCCACAACGCCCAGCCCCGAGCGCGCGCCCAGCTGTGCTCGTCAAGCGCAATGGCGTCGCGGAACGCTTGGCGGCTCTCGCCGTAAAATTCCGTCCACGCGATCACCAGATCACAGGCAGGATCGCCGATAGCCGAACTACCGAAATCGACCACCGCGCACAGCTTGCCATCTTCGACGAGCAGATTGCCCGAGGCGACGTCGCCATGGACCCAGACCGGCGGCCCTTTCCATCCCGAGGCAAGGGCCGTCGCCCACACGGCCTCGGCTGCGGCCTTGTCGATGCGGCCACCGAGCGCCGAGAGCGCGGCTCGGGTCTCGGCGTCGTAGACCGAAAGCCGGCCGCCGCGGTGGAAATTATGCTGCCCTGCCGGTGGCCCATCGGCAGCGTCGATCCGGTAGAGCGCCACCAAAAAGCCGGCCAGCGAACGGGCGAGCTCAGTAAGATCGGCAATCAGTCCACCAGCCGCCGGTCTGCCGCCAAGCCAGCGATAGACGGACCAAGGCCATGGATAGCCTTCCCCGGGCGCGCCTTTGGCCAGCGGCACGGGTATGGGCAGAGGCAGGTGAGGCGCCAGGCGGGGCAGCCAGCGATGCTCCTTCTCGACCTGGGCGACGTAGGCGGCGGCGCTCGGCAGCCGCACCGACATGTGATCGCCCAGTCGGAACGTGCGGTTGTCCCAGCCGCCAGGCTCGACCGGCTCTACCGGCAGGTCCGCCCATTTGGGGAACTGCGCGGCAATCAGCCGGCGAACAAGTGCGGCATCTATCGGCATGCCTGGTGTTCGTTCATCGGGCGGCATCGGGCTTGCTCAGGTCTTTTGAATAGCCGGCAGTCCATCTTTTTGGCGTCGCATTCTTGCGGCGCCAGTGATTCCACTAGGCGGCAAATTCCCTAAGCCTTGCGTTCCCAGCGCCGGTCGGGCGTTTGCTGCCAGTAGGTCACGGTGTGGCCCGCCTCCTTCATTGTCTTCCAGTGCGTGCGTGCCGCCTCTAGCTGGGCTGCATCGTGACCGTCGAACAGGAACACGGCGCGCTGGTAGCCGCCAAGCTCCGGCGGCACCGCCCCATCGACCAGGAAGCGTATCTGCGCCTGGTTCGGATTGTCAGGGCTGACGGTCAGAAGCACCGGCTGCTCGGCGGGACGGGCTTCGCGGTCCGTTGCGTGGGCCAGGAATGAATCGTCCCGGAAAGTCCACAGATGCTGGTCCAGCGCGTCGCGCCGTTCCTCGGTGCCGGTCTGCACCACGGCGCGCCAGCCGCGATCGATACTGCGCTCCAGGAGGCCGGGCAGCGCAGCCTCCAGCGTCGATTCGGTCAGGTGATAAAACAGAATCTCGGCCATGCGTTCAGTCTACATTTTCGGAACCCCGCCCCAGCCGCTCATTGCTCGTAATGATCGCGCAGCAGCCGGTCGAGCAGCCTGACGCCGAAGCCGGAAGCCCATGACTGGTTGATCTCGTTGGAGGGCGCGCCCATAGCGGTGCCGGCAATGTCGAGATGCGCCCAGGGCGTGTCCTTGACGAAACGCTGCAGGAACTGCGCGGCGATGATGGCGCCGCCGTGGCGGCCGCCGATGTTCTTCATGTCGGCATTCTTGGAATCGATCAGCTTGTCGTATTCGGCACCGAGCGGCATGCGCCACACCCGCTCCTGCGTCGCCTGTCCGGCCGCCGTCAGCCGGTCCGCCAACTCGTCATTGTTGGAAAACAGGCCGGCATAATGCTGGCCGAGCGCCACCATGATGGCGCCGGTCAGCGTCGCCAGATTGATCATGAATTTCGGCTGGAAGCGGTCGTTGCAGTACCACAGCGCATCGGCCAGCACCAGGCGGCCCTCGGCGTCGGTATTGAGCACTTCGATGGTCTGGCCCGACATCGAGGTGACGATGTCGCCCGGTCGCTGAGCGTGGCCATCGACGGCGTTTTCGACCAGCCCGACAATGCCGACGACATTGACCTTCGCCTTGCGCGCGGCTAGCGCGTGCATCAGCCCGGTGACGGCAGCAGCGCCGCCCATATCCCCCTTCATGTCCTCCATGCCCGAGGCCGGCTTGATCGAATTGCCGCCGGTGTCGAAGGTGACGCCCTTGCCGACGAAGGCGACCGGGCTTTCCTTGGCCTTGCCGCCGTCCCACCGCATGACCGCGATGCGGGCGCCACGCGGCGAGCCCTGCGCTACGCCCAGCAGCGAACCCATGCCGAGCTTCTTCATCTCCTTCTCGGCCAGGATCTCGACCGTGACGCCGAGCGCCTCCAGTTCGGCGATGCGGGTGGCGAATTCCACCGGCCCCAGAACATTGGCCGGTTCATTGACCAAATCGCGCGCCAGCAAGACACCGTCGATCACCGCCGCTTCATCGGCGAAGGCCTTCTTTGCAGCTGCCGGATCGGCGGTGTGAATAGTCACCTTGACCGGCTTTTTTGGCTCGCGCTTGTCGTCACCATTGTTCTTTTTGGTCTTGTACTTGTCGAAGGAATAGCTGCGCAGCAGGATGCCTGCTGCGAGCTGAACGGCTTGCCTGCCGCTGATGGCGGCACCGGGAAGATCGAGCACGACGGCCACTTCGGTTGCCTTGCGAAAGGACGCGGCAATCGTGCCACCGAGCTTCAGCCAACCATAATCATCGAGATTGGAGCCCTTGCCGGCACCGACCGCTACCAGTCGATCGAGCGATGTCCCTTCCGGTGCCAGCACTTCGACCAAGCTGGCGAATTTGCCGGTGAAGTCAGCGACCGGAAAAGCCCGCTCAAGGGTCTTTGCCGGATCACAAGCCCTGGCGGCATCGCTGAGGTCGCCCTCGTCGGCCGCCAGAACGAAAACGCTGCCCTTTTTGGGCGCGGCGAATTTGGCGAAGGCGATCGAGGGTCTCGAATTCATGATGTCCTGCTTTCGGGAAGTGCGTTGGATTATCGCGAGAAGCGTTCGATTGGTCGGACCGAAAGGTGCCGTGTTGTTGCGTCAGTGAGCGGCGGGTTGAAACAGCTCGATGACATTGCCCGATGGGTCTTCGAGCAGGGTCTGGGAACCGCCGACGCCCGTTATGATATCGTTGCGAAAGACAAGTCCAGCACTCTTGAGGCGCGCAACCTCTTCTTTCAGGTCCGGCACCACCAGCAGGATGCGGTTCCAGCCTCCCGGCACCGGCTGCCGGCCATCCGGCATAGCCCGTGCACCCGAACTGCCGGGTCCGCTCAGAAGGAGCCGTAACGCGCCGCGCGTGACGGAAGCAAAAGCCGGTCGCGCGTCCTGTTCGACGGTAAAGCCCAGTTGTCCACAGTAGAAATCGATCGAGGTGGCGACATCATCGACCATGTAGCGAATGCTGACTGGCGTCATGATCATTGACCTTTCGGTTCGAGCACGCTCCAACAAGGCGTGTCTATTGCGGGCGGAACAATCGGCATAGTCCTGCTCACTATCGCTGCTTGACAATCCGCGCCGCTATCGCCCTGGCCTGAATGCGGGCATTGGCGAAACAACCGCGAATGCTCGGCCGCATGCCGGTAAACCACAGGCCGGGCAATTTCGGATCGGCATCGCCGCCGTTGAAAAGCGGAACGCCCTTGCCGTCGAGAACGCCGAGCTTGCCGACCATCTGCTCCAGACCGGTGCGATAACCAGTCGCTGCAATGACGATATCGGGCGTGATAAACCTGCCGTCATTCAACACGACGCCGTCTTGGCTAAATTCCCGCAATGGTGGCACCACCACGATCGTGCCTGCCGTGATGGCGCGAACCGCGCCGTCGTCGGCTGCGATCGCGGTGTAGTCGGCGCTCAGACGGCTCGCACCGCCTGTGGGAGCCGGCGGAAGCCCAAATTTCGTCAGGTCGCCGAAAACCAGGCGCTGGGTTGTCGCCATCACCGCATCGGCCAGCCGCACCGGCAAGCTCGCCATTAACGGTGAAAGCCTGTGGACGGCGACCTTGCCGATGCGTTTCGGCAGCAGAGAGGGGCCGTTGCGGGCCGACAGCCAGATGCTTTGGGCATCTGCATTCGCAAGATGATTGAGTGCGTCGAACCCCGAATTGCCGGCACCGACCACCAGCACCCTTTTGCCGGCGTAGTCCTTCGCATCGCCAAAATCGGCCGAATGGATAATCCGGCCTGCAAAATCCTTCATGCCTTTCCACGCGGGAATAAACGGCTGCCGGTCGCGCCCGGTGGCGACGACGATATGGCGCGCCAGACGACGTCCGGCGTTCGTCCGCACGGTCCAGTGATCGCCGTCGAACGTGACCTCTTCAACGGCAACGCCGAATGCGACCGGCAGACCATGCGTCTGGCTGAAATCGTTCAGATGGCGAATGACGGCCGATTTATGCGGAAAAGCCGGGGTGCCTGCGGGATAGCCGACACCGGGGAGCGTCGAGAGATCGCGATGGGTATTGAGGTGTAGCCGCTGGTGGCGCCGATGCCAGGGTTCGGCAAGCCGGCTCTCCCTTTCCAGGACGAGCGTCGGTACGCCGGCCTTCATCAAGGCGTGGGCGGCGGCAAGGCCGGCCGCGCCGGCGCCGACCACGATCGCGCCGTCAAAGACGGTTTCTCGACCGGTTTGACTGCGCAATTTTTCCGCTTCCATGCTGGGGCTCAACAGATCCTGACCCGTCTTATCACGCCGCGGCGGTCGCGACCGGCGCGACATTTGGTCGTTTTGCCGCATTTGACAAGACTTTGGCCGAAATCGCTCCCATATGCGATATCGAACCACCCACGATTCGTCGCGGCACGGCCCCGCTTCCAGCCGCAACCTGTTGTTAACCAACAATGTTCGCCCTTTCTTATCCATTGCCGCCGACACTCCGGCCCAGCGGAATGTACGATACGGGACAGAACCCGGATCGAACCGCCAAACTGAGCCAGTTGTGCAGCCGGCGCCGGACGACTACCTTGTTCCAAGGCATGATGCCGTTCGAAATCGCCGAGAAAAGCCTTCATGAAGGTCGTTGAACGTTACATCATGCGCCGTGCCTTCGCGGTATTCGCGCTGGCGCTCGTCTGGACGCTGGCGATCGTCTGGACGACTCAGGTCCTCGCCCGCATCGACCTCGTCACCGATAGCGGTCAATCGGCCCTCACCTTCTTCGAAGTCGCAGCGCTGATCATCCCGACGATCGTTCCGATCGTCGTACCGTTCGCCCTGGTGGTCGCGGTTGCCCAGATCCTCAGCGTGATGAATTCGGATTCGGAGCTCGCCGTCATCAATGCCGCCGGCGCTTCACGCTGGACAATCGTCAGGCCGATCATGCTTCTGGCACTAGCAGCCAGCGTTTTTTCGTTCGCGGTCGACAATGGCGTCGACCCCTACGCGCGCCAGAAGAACCGCGAGCTGATAGCATCTTCGCGTGCGGATCTGTTGTCGTTGATCATCCAGGAAGGCACCTTCCGCAAGATCGATGACGGCCTGTTCCTGCAGGTTGGCGAACGGCTTCCCGACAATCGCCTCGGCGGCATCTTCGTCGCCGATTCGCGCGAAGAAGGCGTCAATCTCGTCTATTATGCCGAGTCCGGCAGCATCATCGAACGCGGCGACGAGAAGGTGCTGATGATGAATGACGGGGTGATCCATCGCAAAACCATGACCGGCGACCTCTCGGTGATCCGGTTCACCTCCTATGCCTTCGATTTGTCCGCTTTCATGTCGGCATCATCCGACATCCTGCTTTTGCCGAAGGACCGGACGACCCAGTATCTGCTCAATCCCAGTCCGAACGACAAGATGTACCAGCAAAAGCCGAACAGGTACCTAGCCGAGCTCGACCAGCGTTTTTCCGAGTGGTCCTATTCGCTCGTCTTCGCGCTGATCGCGCTCGCCGTCGCCGGAGATGCACGCTCGCATCGTGAGGCGCGTGTGCACCCGCTGATCACGGCAATCGCGATCGCGCTGTTCGTGCGCTGGCTCGGGTTCTTTGCCGCCGGCAAGGCCGACAAGGTGCCGCAATATGCCTATATGGTCTACGGCGTCCCGATCGTGGCATCGGCGATCGCCATCTGGTTCATTGTTTCCAACCGGACCATGGAACTGCCTGTTGCCTGGGCCGACTGGGTGACCAATCTTGCCGGCCGCTTCAGTGAGGGCTGGAGCGCCATCAAGCTCCGTTTTGCTGGGCGCGGCGCTTCCGGACAGGGAGCCGGCTGATGGGCTGGACTCTGGGTCGATACTTCTTCTTTCGCTATGTGACGATCACCATTTGGTTCTTCATCGGTCTTTTGGCGCTGGTGTTCCTGATCGATTTCACCGAGCTTTCCGGCCGCACGACCGGCGTGCCAGGCTTCACTTACGGAACTGCCTTCGCCATTTCCGGGCTCAGGATGCCGATGATCATGCTGCAGACGGTGCCGTTCGTCGGCCTGTTCTCGGCGATGGCGACCCTGGTGTCGCTCAACCGCAAATATGAATTGGTAATCGCCCGTTCCGCCGGGGTTTCAGCATGGCAGTTCCTGCTGCCATGCTGCATCGGGGCGCTGCTGTTTGGTGCCTTGTCGGTCGGCGTCATCAATCCGATAGCCGCGCACGCCTATTCCTGGTCCGAGCAGATCGAGACCCAACTCCGTTCGGGCAAGTCGAATACGGTCTCGGCCGATGCCGCACCCTGGATCAGGCAGAAAACCAGTTCCGGCGATACCATCATCGGAGCGCGCGCCATTCTCAATCAAGGCTTGGAGATGGCCGACGCGGTCTTCTTCAGCTTCAGTCCGCAAGGCGATATCATCGAGCGCAAGGATGCGGCGCGCGCCTTTTTGCGGGACGGCTACTGGGAATTGCAGGACGTCAAGGTGTTCCGGGACGGCACCATCCAGTCGTTACCCAGCGATCGGCTGCCGACCAATCTCAAGCCGGAATTCGTGCAAGAGCGGTTGGCGCGCCCTGAGACTATCCCCTTCTACGATTTGCCCGGCAAAGTCGAGGTGGCCCGCTCCTTCGGCCTCAAGGCAAATGCCTTCGCCATGCAGTTCGATTCCCTCGTGGCGCTGCCCTTCCTGCTCGTCGCGATGACGCTGATTGCGGCAACGGTATCAATGCGATTTGCGAGGATGGGGCAGTCGGCGACGATGATTCTGGGTGGCATCGTGGCCGGCTTTCTGCTTTATGTCGTTTCGGTGCTGGTCAAGGCATTCGGCGTAGCGGGATTCGTACCCACAGCCGTAGCGGCTTGGGTCCCGGTTGTCGTGGCTATGTTCTTCGGGGTGACATTCCTGCTATACAAGGAAGACGGCTAGTGAGGGAGGCGGTTTTGCGCAGCCATAGGCACGCCGGTTTGGCACGCCTCTCTGCGGCGAGCGCCTTGGCATGCCTGCTTGCCAGCGTCGCCCCGGCTGCTCCGGCTTTTGCCCAGGACGTCAGTGACCTGGCGACGAAGGTTCCGAGTGGCACGCAAATGCTGATGGCAGCCGATACGCTGGTCTACGACAACGACAAGCAGACCGTGACGGCCGTCGGCGGCGTCCAGATCGACTACGGCGGCAACCGTCTCGTCGCCCAGCGGGTCGAATACAACCGCAACACCAAACGCCTCGTCGCCAGCGGCAATGTCGAACTCGTCAATAGCGACGGCACCAAAATCTATTCGCAGCATGCCGACATCACTGACGATTTCGCCGACGGCTTCGTCAACGCGTTGCGGGTCGAGACCATAGACAAGGCGTACTTCGCCGCCGAAAGCGCGGAGCGCATGGGCGGCGTGCTGACGACGTTCCACAATGGCGTCTATACCGCGTGCGAGCCGTGCGAGGACAAGCCCGACAAAGCGCCGACCTGGCGTATCAAGGCCAGGAAGATCATCTGGAACGGCGAAAAGAAGACGGTTCGCTTCGAAAACTCGAACTTCGAGTTCTTCGGCTTTCCGCTGGCCTATCTGCCGGCTTTCGAGATCGCCGACCCAACGGTCAAGCGCAAGAGCGGCTTCCTGATTCCCGGCGTCGCCTACAAGAGCGACCTCGGCGTGGGTATTAAAGTCCCCTATTATTTCGCGCTCTCGCCGACCTACGATCTCACTGTCACCGGCAGCGGCTATACCAAGCAAGGTTTCCTCGGTGAGGCCGAGTGGAGGCAGCGCTTCAACAATGGTCAGTACAGCCTGAAGATTGCAGGCATCCGGCAGGAGAATCCCGACGCCTTCATCGACGACAATGGCCACAACGTCAATTCGGGTACCGAAGGCGACCCGAACAGGTTCCGCGGGATGATGGGCACCCAGGGCCAGTTCGCTATCAACCCGCGCTGGGACTTCGGTTGGGATATCCTGCTGCAGAGCGACAAGAATTTCGCGCGCACTTACGACATCGATGGCTTCAACGACAGCGTGCACCGCTCCGAGGTGTATCTGACGGGACTCAACGATCGCAATTACTTCGATGTGCGCGCCATGCACTTCGACGTTCAGGAAGACACTCTCGCCAGCGATCCGACCGCACGCGCCGCCAAGCAGCCCTGGGTGCTGCCCTCGCTCGACTACGCCTATATCCCCGACATGCCGGTGGCCGGCGGGCAGCTCTCGTTCGACGTCAACGCGCGGGTCATAGACCGCGACAGGCTCGATACGGCTCTTGCAGATTCGGGCGTCCCTTCGTCCGTCAACAACGTTCGTGGCATCGACGGTCAATCTGGCCGTCTTACCGCGGAAGCCGAATGGAAGCGCACCATCACCACCGATGGTGGGCTGCTGCTGACGCCGCTCCTGGCGCTGCGCGGCGACGCCGGCTATGTCAACGCCTCCTCCGCCTCGCTCGACGCCATCAACCAGATGGCGACCAATCTCGGCGTTGAGGACGATATGCGTTCATCGCTTGCCCGCTATATGGCGACCGCCGGGCTTGAGATGCGCTGGCCGGTGCTGTTCTCGATGACCAGTTCCAGCCATGTCTTCGAGCCGATGGCGCAAGTATTCATGCGTCCGAACGAGCAATATGTCGGCGGGCTGGCGGTTCCCAACGAGGACGCCCAGAGCTTCGTCTTCGACGCCACGACGCTGTTTGAGCGCGACAAATTCTCGGGCTATGACCGCATGGAAGGCGGCACACGCGCCAATGTCGGGCTCCGCTATTCCGGCGCATACGACAATGGCTGGGGCACCAACGCGGTGTTCGGCCAATCCTACCAGCTCGGCGGCCAGAACTCGTTCGGCACGCCGGATCTGGTCAATGTCGGTGCCTATTCGGGTCTTGAAACTGCAACCTCCGACTATGTCGGCCTTGTCGGCTTCAACAGCCCCAGCGGGTTTTCCGGCTCGGTCAGCGGCCGTTTCGACGAGCAAAGCTTCGAGATCCGCCGCGCTGAGGTAAAGGCCGCCTTTTCAGGCCTGCCAGTATCGCTGAGCGCCAAATACGCCTTCATCCAGGCGCAGCCGCTCTATGGCTTCTCCACGGATCGCCATGAGGTCACGCTCGGCGCCTCGACGCATCTTGCCGAGAACTGGCGCGTCTTTGGCACCGGCACATATGATCTTGAGCAGAGCGTGCTGGTCAAGGACGGCGTCGGCTTTGCCTATAGTGATTCGTGCTTTACCTATTTGATGACGTTTTCGGAAAGACGTGACCTTAACACCAGGGAAGTGTCGCAGAACGTCGGCTTCAACCTGTCGTTCCGCACGCTCGGCGATTTCGGCTCGTCGCAACGCTCAATCGACACCATCCAATAACGGAAGTCGGCAACGGGGTGGCTGGCGGACGACATTGTTTCGCCGCATAGAGCAGGCACGGATTTCGGCGACCTGAACTGGGATGGGTTGGGTCGAATCGGGATGGAACTGGGATGCTTTCGATGAGGAAATACCTCTTTTCGGCAGGGTTCGCGCTGCTGGTGGCGTTCTCGACCACCGCAGTGACGCCGCCGGCTTTCGCCACCGAGATCAAATACGTCGTCAACAACGTACCGATCACCACAGGCGACATCCAGCATCGGGCCGCTTTCCTGCGCCTGCAGCGCAGAAAGGGCGATGCCGGCCAGGAAATGATAGATCAGACGCTGCGCTCGGCCGAGGCCCGGCGCCTAGGCATCCGCATCAGCGATGCGCAGGTCGATGCCGCCTATCAGCGTTTCGCCACGAACAACAAGATGCAGCTCAAGCAGCTTGACGGTGTGATGGCGCAATCAGGCGTCACCAAGGAGCACTTCAAGGAATTCATCCGAGCGCAGATGGCCTGGAACCAGGCGCTGTCCGCGCGCTACCGCTCCGCCGACGGGGGCGGCGCCATAAGCGAGCAGGACGTCGTCAAGCGCATGCTCGAAAAAGGCGGCAGCAAGCCGAGCGCCACCGAATACATGCTGCAGCAGGTCATCTTCGTCGTGCCGGCAGCCGAGCGCAGCGCGACGCTGGCCAAGCGCAAGCGCGAAGCCGACGCCATGCGCGCCCGCTTCAACGGCTGCAACACCACGCGCGAATTTGCCAAGGGCCTGATCGATGTCACCGTTCGCGACCTCGGCCGGGTGCTGGCGCCGCAACTGCCGCCGGACTGGGCCGAGCAGATCAAGGCCACCAAGGTCGGCGGCGCCACCGCGACGCGCGAGACCGACCGCGGCGTCGAATTCGTCGGCATCTGCTCGTCGCGCGAAGTGTCGGACGACAAAGTCGCGCAGATGGTGTTCCAGAGCGAGGGCTCGAGCGACAAGAACGCCGACGAGCTCTCAAAGAAATACGTCGAGGAGTTGCGGAAGAAAGCCCGCATCATCGAGCGCTGAAGTCGCGATCGCCATGCCTGACGCAGAGCTTCCGCTGGCGTTGAGCGTCGGCGATCCGTCCGGCGTGGGGCCGGACATCGCCATCGCCGCTTGGCAGGCCCGCGACAGCGCCGGCGTTCCGTCTTTTTATCTCCTTGCCGATCCGGCGCTGATTGCCGCGCGGGCGCACGGGCTCGGCACCGATATCGCGATTGCCGAGACGACGCCGGCGCTAGCGCCTAGTATGTTTTCGCGCGCGCTGCCGGTGGTGGCGCTTTCCGCCCGTTTCGTCGACAGTCCCGGCCGCCCGGGTCCAGCCAACGCCGCCGGAATCATCGAGGCGATCGACCGCGCCGTTGCCGACTGCCTGGCCGGCCGCGCTGCCGCGGTCGTCACCTGCCCCATTGCCAAGAAGCCGCTCTACGATGCCGGCTTTCGCTTTCCCGGCCACACCGAATATCTGGCGCATCTGGCATCGCTTCACACCCGCACCGAAGTGACGCCGGTTATGCTGCTTGCCGGTCCGGACCTGCGCACCGTGCCGGTCACCATTCACATCGCACTGGCCGAGGTGCCGAAGGCGCTGACGACCGACCTGATCGTCGCCACCGGCCGCATCACCGCCGCCGACCTTGCAAACCGCTTCGGAATTGCCAAGCCGCGGCTCGCCATCGCCGGCCTCAACCCTCATGCCGGCGAAGGCGGCGCGATGGGCACCGAAGACGAGCGGATCGTGCGCCCGGCGATCGACAGGCTGAGGCAGGAAGGAATCGACGCCTTCGGGCCATTGCCGGCCGACACCCTGTTTCACGCTCGCGCCCGCACCGGCTATGACGTGGTGCTCTGCATGTATCATGACCAGGCGCTGATCCCCGCCAAGGCGCTGGCGTTTGACGAGGCAGTCAATGTCACGCTCGGCCTGCCCTTCATCCGCACCTCGCCCGACCACGGCACCGCCTTCGACATCGCCGGCAAGGGCATTGCCCGTGCCGACAGCCTGATTGCGGCGCTGAAACTCGCTCGCCTGCTTGCCGATACCGGGAAAAGGCCGTAGGCCACTGAGCCAAATGAGCCCAATTCGATGGCCTTAACCCGACGAGCCCAGCCCGATGAGCCCAGCCCGATGAGCATAGACGGCCTGCCGCCACTGCGCGAGGTGATCGAGCGCTATGGGCTGCAGGCGAAAAAGGCACTCGGCCAGAATTTTCTGTTCGACCTTAACCTGACAAGCAAGATTGCGCGGACCGCCGGCGACCTGAGCGACGTTACGGTTATCGAGGTCGGTCCCGGTCCGGGCGGGCTGACTCGGGCCCTGCTCCTCAACGGCGCCCGGCGGGTCGTCGCGATCGAGCGCGATGAGCGCTGCCTGGCGGCCCTGGACGAGATCGCGAAGCACTATCCGGGTCGGCTCGAGATCGTGGCCGGCGATGCGCTGAAAACTGATTTTGCAGCGCTTGCCAAAGGAGCGCCGGGAAGCGGGGGGTCGGTGAAAATCGTTGCCAACCTGCCTTACAATATCGGCACCGAATTGCTGATCCGCTGGCTGACCGTGACCGAGTGGCCGCCTTTCTACGCATCAATGACGCTGATGTTCCAGCGCGAGGTCGCCGAACGCATTGCAGCCAGCCCCGGCAGCGAGGCCTATGGCCGGCTCGGCGTGCTTGCAGGCTGGCGGACGGAGGCGAGGATTGTCTTCGACGTGCCGCCCCAGGCGTTCACACCGGCACCCAAGGTGACGTCCTCGGTGGTGCATCTAGTGCCGCGCGCCAGCCCCTTGCCGGCAGAGGTCAAACGGCTTAGCCGCGTCACCGAAGCGGCATTCGGCCAGCGCCGGAAAATGCTGCGGCAGAGCGTGAAAAGCCTCGGCGGCGAGGCACTGCTCACCCGCGCCGGCATCGATCCGACCAGGCGTGCGGAGACGCTCAGCGTCGAGGAATTCATTCGCCTGACCAACGCGGTGTGATGCCGGGAAGCGTCCGCGTGGAATTTCCGCTCTCATGGCATAGATAGCCGGACAAACCCTGCCCGGAGACAAACAGTGGCCGCCTATGTCATTTCCGACGTCACGATCCGTGACACAGAGGCTATCGAAGCCTATCGCGCCCGCGCGGCTGCCTCCATCGCCCAGCATGGCGGGCGCTATCTGGTACGCGGCGGCGAGGTGGAAAGGTTGGAAGGCGACTGGTCTCCCGGGCCGCTGATCATCGTGGAATTCCCCGACATGGACACGGCGCGGCGTTGGTACCGCTCCGCCGAATATGCCGCGGCATTGGAACTGCGCGACGCCGCGCTCAGCCGCAATCTGATCCTGGTCGCGGGGACAACGCCTTGATCAATCCGTCTTCTCATCGAGCAGCCCTGAGACAAAATCGAACAGGCCCGGCCGGCGATCGCGTCTGAGCCGTTCGGCCGTGACGATGCCGCGCACCTCGGCGAAAGCACGGTCGAGATCGTCGTTGACTATGACGAAATCATATTCCTTCCAGTGCTCGATCTCGTTGCGGGCGTTCTTGAGCCGCGTCTCGATCACCGCTTCCTGGTCCTCGGCGCGACGCTTCAGCCGTGCCTTCAATTCCTTCATCGACGGCGGCAGGATGAAGATCGAGACGATGTCGGCGCGCATCTTCTCCTTGAGCTGCTGAGCGCCTTGCCAGTCGATGTCGAACAGCATGTCGCGGCCTTCGGCCAGCGCCTGTTCGGCCGGCTCGCGCGGCGTCGCGTAGCAATTGCCGTGCACCTCCGCCCATTCGAGCAGCGCATCGGAATCGCGTAGCCGCTCGAACTCGCGCATGGTGCGGAAGTGGTAATGGACGCCCTCGATCTCGCTGCCGCGGCGTGGCCGCGTGGTGACCGAGACCGACAATTCGAGGCTGGAATCGCTCTCCAGCAGATTGCGCGCGATCGTCGACTTGCCGGCGCCTGACGGCGACGACAAGACCAGCATCAGCCCGCGGCGCCGAATGCGGGAACCCAAATCCCTAGCGGTCATGGGGCTTGGCAGTCATGTGGCTTGGCATCGGGATCATTCCAGATTCTGGACCTGTTCGCGAAACTGGTCGACGACCGCCTTCAGTTCCAGCCCGATGGCGGTGACCGCGGCAGCATTCGACTTGGAACACAGCGTATTCGATTCGCGGTTGAATTCCTGTGCCAGGAAATCGAGCTTGCGGCCGATGGCGCCACCGCCGGCGAGCAGCGCCCGCCCCGACGTCACGTGCGTCTTCAGCCTGTCGATTTCCTCGCGTATGTCGGCCTTGGTGGCCAGAAACGCCGCTTCCATATGCAGCCGGCTGGCGTCCAGATTGGCGGACGCGTCCATCAGCAGGCGGATCTGCTCGGCGAGCCTTTCGCGGATCATGGCCGGCTCGCGTGATGGATCGGCCTCGGCCCGCAGCGTCAGCGCCTCGATGGCATCGATATGGCCGGACAGCAGGGAACGAAGTGCGGCACCTTCGCCCTGGCGCGCCTGCTGCAGCCCGTTCAGTGCTGCTTCCAGCGCCGACAGTATTGCGGTATCGAGCGCACTGCGCGCCTCTTCGGTTTCGATGGTTTCGGGAATGTCGAGGACGCCGCGCAGCGCAAGCAGGCCGTCGGCCGCCGCAGGGGCTACTCCGAACTGCTCCTGCAGCCGCTTGGCCAAGCCCGCCAGATCCCTCAGGAAAGCCTCGTTGACCACGGGTTGCGCTTGCGCGCCGGCGGCGCGGCCAATGGTCAGCGTCATCTGGAAATTGCCGCGCGCAAAACGCTTTTGCACCGTCTGCCGGACGGCCGGCTCCAGCCGGTCGAAACCTTGCGGCAGCCGCAGCCTGACCTCGACGCTTTTGCCGTTGACGGACTTGGCTTCCCAGGCAATCGCAGTGCCGTCGTGTTCGGCGACACTGCGCGCAAAACCGGTCATGCTCTGCAAGTTCATGTAGCCGTGCGTCCCTTTGCCGAATGCCCTCAAGCCGGAGCAATTTTCTCCGGGCAGGATCATGTGAATTTCAATGCCATAGCAGCCCTTGCACATCCACCCGGACATGCACAGGGCCAACCTGATGGCGTCCGGCCCTACTGGGCGGCGGTGGCGCCCGCATCGTCAACGATGGCTCCCGCCGGCGTGTCGGCTCCGGTATTGGTTGCCCCGGCCTTGGCGGCGTCCTGCGCCTGCTTTTTCAGCAGCGCCCGGTAGCGAGCGACATTCTCGTTATGCTCATCGAGCGTCGAGGCAAAGACGTGGCCGCCGCTGCCGTCGGCGACGAAGTAGAGATCGCTGGTCTTCGACGGATTGGCGACGGCCTCCAGCGCCGCACGGCCGGGATTGGCGATCGGCGTCGGCGGCAAACCGTTGATCAGATAGGTGTTGTAGGGCGTCGGCTTCTGGATGTCCGACTGATAGATCGGGCGGTCGATGGGTTTGCCCTTGCCGCCGAAGAGGCCGTAGATGATGGTCGGGTCCGACTGCAGCCGCATACCCTTGGCCAGCCGATTGAGGAAGACGGCGGCTACGCGCGAGCGTTCATCGCCCTTGCCGGTCTCCTTCTCGACGATCGAGGCCAGGGTGACAAAATCCTCAACATTGGCGATCGGCAGATCTGGCGCTCGGCGCTGCCAGACCTCGTCGACCAGCTTCTTCTGGTCGGCCAGAAGCTTGTCAACCATCTGCTGACGTGTTGCGCCGCGGGTGAAGCGCAGCGTGTCGGTGGCGAGGCTGCCCTCAGGTGGAGTGGTCGACGGCATATCGCCGGTCAGCGCGTCCTGCTCGGCGATCCGTTGCAGCGCCTGCTCCACCGTCAGCCCCTCGGGGATAGTCAGCGAATACATCACCGACTTGCCGCTCTTCAGCAGTTCCATGATGTCGTGCATCGACGCCTGCGGCTTGATCTCGTATTCGCCGGCCTTCAGCGCGGAATCATTGCCGAAGGCGCGCACGCCAAGGCGGAAAATGCGGGCGTCGCTGATCAGTCCTCGCCGCTCAAGCTGGTCGGCGATCTCCTGGACGCCGCTATTCGGCTTGACCAGGAAGGTGTCCCCATTGGCCGACGGGCCGGGCTCGTTGAACTCCTGCTTGCCGAAATACAGCGCAACGCCCGCCGCCAGAACCATCAGCATCACCGAAGAGATGACGAAGTTCATGAACACGACGAACTGGCTGCGCGAGGCACGCGAGCGCTTCGGCGGCGGCGTGCCGGCCTCGGGCCGCAACGCCTCGCTGGCCGTTTTCGGCACGATCGGGCCGGACGTTGCTCGCCGTTGCCCGAATTCCCCGTTATCGGCCGGATTTGTGTTCATAGCGCCCTACCATCTGATCTTGCGACGAATCCCCTCGGGCAGAGTAGGGGCGAATATGGCAAAATTGACGGCAGACGGAAACCGGCAGAGCGGTCAGCCATTGTAGCGCTGGAAGACGAGCGAGGCGTTGGTGCCACCGAAGCCGAAGGAGTTGGACAGCGCCACGTCGATCTGCCGGGCTCGCGGCTTGTGCGGCACCAGGTCGATCGCCGTTTCGCGCTCCGGATTGTCGAGATTGATGGTCGGCGGCGCGATGTTGTCGCGAATGGCGAGGATCGAAAAGATCGCCTCGGCAGCACCAGCCGCGCCCAGCAGGTGGCCAATCGACGATTTGGTCGACGACATCGATATCTTAGAGGCGGCGTTGCCGACCAGCCGCTCGACGGCGCCGAGTTCGATCGTGTCGGCCATGGTCGATGTGCCGTGCGCGTTGATGTAGTCGACATCTGCGGGCGTCAGCTTCGCCCGGTTTAGCGCCGCTGTCATGCAACGGAAAGCGCCGTCGCCATCCTCGGCAGGCGCGGTGATGTGATAGGCGTCACCGGTCAGACCGTAGCCGGTGACCTCGGCATAGATCTTGGCGCCGCGGGCCTTGGCGTGTTCGAGTTCCTCGAGCACGACAACACCGGCGCCCTCACCCATGACGAAGCCGTCGCGATCGCGATCATAGGGACGCGAGGCCGTTTGCGGCGCGTCGTTGCGCTCGGTGGAGAGCGCGCGGCAAGCGGCGAACCCGGCGATCGACAGTCTCGTCACCGGCGCTTCGGCGCCGCCTGCGACCATAACGTCTGCATCGCCCCAGATGATCAGGCGGGCGGCGTCGCCGATGGCGTGCGCACCGGTCGAGCAAGCGGTGACGACGGCGTGGTTTGGGCCTTTCAGCCCATGCCGGATCGAGACCTGGCCGGAGACGAGGTTGATGATCTGGCCGGGGATGAAGAACGGGCTGATGCGGCGCGGGCCGCGTTCCTTGAGGATCATCGCATTCTCGGCAATGCCTTCGATGCCGCCGATGCCCGAACCGATCAGCACGCCGGTGGCGCACTGTTCCTCGTGCGTCTTCGGCTGCCAGCCGGAATCCTTGAGTGCCTCGTCGGCGGCCGCGATCCCGTACAGGATAAAATCGCCGATCTTGCGCAGTTCCTTCGGCTCGAGAACGGCTTCAGGATTGAAAGTGGCATTGGAGCCGTCACCGCGCGGAATGACGTGGGCGACCTTGCAGGCAAGGTCTTCCACCTCGAATTCGGTGATGCGCTTGGCTGCGCTGCGGCCGGTCAGAAGCTCCTTCCAGCTGTGCTCGAAGCCCATGCCGAACGGCGAAAGCAGCCCAAGGCCCGTGACGACGACACGCCTCATCGCAGGTCCTCCTCGGTGATGACTGCAAATAGCGTCAGGCCGAGGCCTTGTCGATGTATTTCACCGCATCGCCAACAGTCAGGATGGTCTCGGCGGCGTCGTCCGGGATCTCGACACCGAACTCTTCTTCGAACGCCATAACAAGTTCGACCGTGTCGAGGCTGTCCGCGCCCAGATCATCGATGAAGCTCGCCTGCTCCGTCACCTTGTCGGCATCGACGCCAAGGTGCTCGATGACGATCTTCTTGACGCGCTCTGCGGTGTCACTCATTTGGGCATCCTCGTCTTTTGGTTGTCTGTCTTCGTTAGCGGGCAGAATGCCGCTAATCAAGCTGAAAGATGGTCCTGCCGGAAACGCAGCGGAACAGGACCGGTTTTTGCCCGAACCGCCGGGTTGCGGGCGGCATTACACGAAAAATCCCATGCATCCAAGACGGAATGAAGCGTTTTCCCAAGTGTTAGATCATTGCCATGCCGCCATTGACATGAATGGTCTGGCCGGTGACGTAGGCTGCCTCGTTGGAAGCGAGGTAGGCGACGGCAGAGGCGACTTCGGCGCCCGTGCCCATGCGCCGGGTCGGGATCGCCGCCATGATCGCCTCTTTCTGCTTGTCGTTGAGCTTGGCGGTCATCGCCGATTCGATGAAGCCCGGGGCGACGCAGTTGACGGTGATATTGCGGGTGGCGATCTCCTGCGCCAGCGATTTGGAAAAGCCGATCATACCGGCTTTGGAGGCGCAGTAATTGGTCTGGCCGGGATTGCCGGTGACGCCAACCACTGAAGTGATGTTGATGATGCGGCCATGGCGGCGCCGCATCATCGGATGGGTAAGCTCGCGGGTCAGCCGGAACACGGCGGTCAGGTTGACCTCGAGCACGCTATCCCAGTCGGCGTCAGCCATGCGCACGAACAACCCGTCCTTGGTGATGCCGGCATTGTTGACGAGGATGTCGACGCCTTCGAGGTCGGCCTCCGCCTTCTGGCCGAGCGCCTTGACGTCGTCGCGGTTGGAAAGATTGGCCGGGAAAAGCTTGACCCGGTCGCCCAATTCGGCGGCCAGCGCCTCCAATTTCTCGATACGTGTGCCATGCAGGCCGACGATGGCGCCCTGGCCGTGCAGCACGCGGGCGATCGCCTCGCCGATACCTCCCGATGCGCCGGTGACGAGCGCCTTGCGGCCGGTCAATTCGAACATTCTTGCCTCCTGATCTGAGCGAACACCCTTTGCATGGAGCGGGGTCAAATCGCCAGTTGATTATGCAAGCGCCGCCAGCGCCGCCTCGACATCCGCCGCGGATCCGATGGCAGTGGTGGCAATATCGCGGTTGATGCGGCGGGCCAGCCCCGACAGCACCTTGCCGGCGCCCACTTCGTAAAGCGTCGCAACGCCGTTGCTGCCGAACCACTCCACCGTTTCGCGCCAGCGCACGCGCCCGATCACCTGTTCGACGAGGCGGCGGGCAATCTCGTCAGGATCGCTCGTCGGGGTCACAGTAACATTCGAGACCAGCGGCACGACCGGCGCACGCTTCGTCACGGCGGCCAACGCCTCCCGCATGATCTCGGCCGCAGGCTTCATCAATGCCGAATGGAAGGGCGCCGAGACCTGCAGCATCAGCGCCCGCTTGGCGCCCTTTTCCGTGCATAGCTTCGCCGCCAGTTCGACCGCCGGCCTGGCGCCGGAGATCACCAGCTGGCCGCCGCCATTGTCGTTGGCGATCTGGCACACCAAGGCTTGCGCGGGATCTTTGGCGGTGCCTTGGGCGGCCTCTGCGCAAGCGGCCTCGACGTCGGCCTGTTCCAGCCCGATGATCGCCGCCATCGCGCCCTCGCCGGCCGGTACAGCCGCCTGCATGGCATTGCCGCGGATACGCAACAGCCGGGCGGCGTCGGCGACCGAAACGAAACCAGCGGCCGCAAGTGCCGAATATTCACCGAGCGAATGGCCGGCGACATAGGTGACCTTGCCGTTCAGGGAGAAGCCGCGCGCCTCCAGCGCCCGGACTGCGGCAAGTGACACCGCCATCAGCGCCGGCTGAGCATTGGCGGTCAGCGTCAGCGTCTCTTCCGGGCCTTCCCAGATCAGCTGCGATAGTTTTTCACCGAGCGCGTCGTCGACTTCCTCGAAGATCTGCCGCGATTCCACAAAAGTATCGGCGAGGTCCTTGCCCATGCCGACAGCCTGGCTGCCCTGCCCCGGAAAGGTGAATGCGATGGCCATCGTCGGCTCCCAGCTGCTGGTTCTCGCTGCCTGTGACGCAAGGCGTGCGCCCAAGTCAAGTCCAACCTTGACCGCTCGGCGTCGGCCGAGTGCCTGTTTCGGCAGGCTTTTTGGCGATCACTCATGATGAAAACCGCTCACGATTTGTTTGCTGGCTCTTCTTATTTCCGCCGCAGGCGCTAGGCTTTGCGTGACAGTTCGATGACAATCGAGTGACGCCTTTGTTGCGGGCCGGGGAACTATTGAAGTGGCAAAGACCAAGCAGAGCGCAGCCGAGGCGGCGCCACAGTTTCTTGAAGGCGATCCGTCGACTGGCTATCTGCCGGCGCGCAGATGGCCTGTCATCCGCTATGGCCTTATCAGCTTGCTGGCTGCGGCTATCCTGGTGTTTGCCATCGAACTGATCGTGCGCGGCAACTTTGCCGGCACCATTGATTTCTTTCTGCAGCCTTTCAAACCCGGCTGGACCACGATCATCATTTTTGCGCTGATCCTCATCGGCCTCGACGCCGTGCTCGGCCGCAGCCATCAGAGCCTGATGATCGTCGCGCCGCTGACATTGTCGCTGGCGTTCGTCGGCCACCAGAAGTCGCTCTATCTCGGCGATCCGCTCTATCCGACCGATTTCCTCTATTCCCGGCAGATCGTGGCACTGATGCCACTCCTGGTCCGCGATCGCCCGGGAACCGCCATTGCCCTGGCGATCGGCATCGTCGGCGGGCTGTCGCTGCTCGTCTATGGCTGGCGGTTATGGCGCCGCCGCGTTCCGGCGCTCAGCCACAAGGGCCGCCTTGCCCGGCTGACGCTGACGGTGCCGCTGATCGCTTTCTTCGTCTCCATCATGGACTATGCCACTTTCTCGTGGACGCGCGACCGGCTGCAGATCATCCCGATTATGTGGGACCAGAAGGAAAACTATGCCTCGAACGGTTTTGCGCTCGCCTTCGCGCTGAACGTCCCGATGGCGCATGTCTCGGCGCCGCCCGGCTATTCCGACAAGGCGATCGAAGCGATCGGCAAACCGCAGGTGATCGCCTCGGTACCTGCCGAGAAGCCCGACATCATCGTCGTGATGAGCGAATCCTTCTGGGATCCGACCAAGCTGCCCGGCGTCACCATCACACCCGACCCTATCCCCAATGTGCGGGCACTGCGCACGGGCTACATGTTCTCGCCCGAGTTCGGCGGCATGACGGCCAACATCGAGTTCGAGGCCCTGACCGGCTTTTCCAACGCCTTCCTGCCGGCGGGCAGCATTCCCTACCAGCAATATGTGCGGACACCGACTCCCTCGCTGGCGACCTTCCTGAAAAGTCAGGGCTACCGAGCGCGCGCCATCCATCCCGGCACCAACTGGTTCTGGAACCGGGGGGCCGTCTATGCCGATTTCGGCTTCAACGACTTCAAGTCCGAGGAGACGTTGCCGCCCATGCAGAAGCGCGGACCGCTCGCGTCGGACGCAGCGATGACCGACGAGATCATCCGCGAAGCCGATACCAGCGCCGAGCCGGTCTTCTTTTTCGCCGTCAGCCTGCAGAACCACGGGCCGTATGAGCCGTATCGCTATACCAATCCGACCCACAAGGTGCAGGCGCCGATCAGCCAATGGGCACGTGAATCGCTGTTGAGCTACGCCGAAGGCTCTTCCGACGCGGACCGCGGCCTCGAGCGGCTGATCGAATGGGCGAAGAAACGCGAGCGGCCGACCGTCATCGCATTCTTCGGCGATCACCTGCCGCCGCTTGGGCCGGTCTACGTCGAGACCGGTTTCCTGAAGGACAATGTCGCGCCGCGCAAGGAGCCGGCCGACCAGATGCTGCAGCACCACCAGACGCCATTGATCGTCTGGTCGAACCGCAGCGGCCCCTCCGAGGATCTGGGCGCCGTCAGCCCGGCCTTCCTGCCCTACCATATCCTGAAAACGGCCGGCATCAGCCATCCCTATTACACCGGCTTCCTCGGCCAGTTGCGAGAGCGCTACCGCGTCATCGACCGTAATTTGCTGTTGGCACCGGGGGGCGAGGCCACCCCCGATTGGTCGCGTCAGAAAGAGATCGACCCGGCAATCCGCGACTTCCGTCTGCTGCAATACGACATGATGTTCGGCAAGCGCCATGCGGCGCCCGATTTCTTCCCCGAAACCACAGGCAAAGTGGCTGCACACACGAGCTGAGGCAGCTGAAGTTGCAGCGTGATGCGCGAACTCCGATCGTGTCGTCGAGAGACGGGAATTGTTGCAGCTGATTGCCGACTGCGTAGAGCTGTTCGATTTGTTGGCGTTACCTCGACCGTCTCCCGCGATTATACGAACAGGGCATCCGGTTTGTTTTGTCAGGCGAAATGCAGGAAAACATTCTTGGGTCCGGGCAGGGAATCCGTAAGACCTTGCGAATGAGGCCAGCAGCCCAATAAGACCGGACAACTCATGTGCTACCTAATCCGGACAACTCATCTGCTTACGACACGTCGGCCGTTTGCCCTTGCCTTGCGGCCAAATTCCTGTATAGACGCCCGCAATCTGCCGGTCCTTGCTGGGGGCTGAACGGAGGGCCGGAGGTTTTTCGAAACCTTCGCGTGAAGCCAGAAGCGCTTCCGCCTCCCGTGTCTCCGCTCTCGACCGTCTCGTCATGCTCCTTTCTTCCCCGCCTTCGCAAGGATTGCGGGTCAGAGAAGTTGCAGAGGCTTTTGCCGCCGGGAACCGGGAGAGAAACGAAGAAAGGCACGAACACTATGGCTCTATACGAACATGTGTTTCTTGCTCGGCAGGACCTCTCGCAGCAGCAGGTCGATGCGCTTGTCGAACAGTACAAGGGCGTCATCACCGCGAATGGCGGGTCCGTCGGCCGGGTCGAGAACTGGGGACTGAAGTCCCTCACCTACCGGGTCAACAAGAACCGGAAGGCATATTATACACTCATGGACATCACCTGCCCCCCGGCCGCGCTCAACGAAATGGAGCGCCAGATGGGTCTGTCCGAGGACGTACTGCGTTTCCTGACCATCAAGGTCGATGCGCATGAGGAAGGTCCGTCGGCAATGATGCAGAAGCGCGAAGAGCGCTCGGAACGCGGCGGCTTCGGCGACCGCGACCGTGGCCCGCGCTCATTCGGCGACCGCGATCGCGGTGACCGTGGTGATCGTCCGCCGCGCAGCTTCGGCGATGGCGGTGCCGATCGTGGCCCGCGCCGTCCGCGCGAAGGCTTTGAAGGAGCCGCAGAATAATGGTCGACATCAATCAGATCCCAACCCGGCGCCCCTTCCACCGCCGCCGCAAGACTTGCCCGTTCTCTGGCGCCAACGCGCCGAAGATCGACTACAAGGACGTGCGGCTTCTGCAGCGCTACATCTCCGAGCGCGGCAAGATCGTGCCATCGCGCATCACCGCCGTCAGCCAGAAGAAGCAGCGCGAACTCGCCAAGGCGATCAAGCGTGCCCGCTTCCTCGGCCTGCTGCCCTACGTGGTCCGCTAAATCTACGCGGGCGGTTCGCCGCCCGCTTTTTGTCACCGGCCACGACGGGCGTAGCCGGATCGAACACCAAATCCCGGGTTGGATTTCGACACGAGATCCTAACTGCCGCGACAGGCAGGACAGCGACACAGGCGGTGACGCCCCAGCTTTCTGACCTGTTCCAGACAACTCGGCGCCGATCCTGAGGATAGCGCCCAAGCGAAGGAACAAAACCATGGAAGTCATTCTTCTCGAACGCGTTTCCCGCCTCGGCCAGATGGGCGACACCGTCAAGGTCAAGGACGGATTCGCCCGCAATTTCCTGTTGCCGCAGGGCAAGGCGCTGCGCGCCAACGAAGCTAACAAGAAGAAGTTCGAGGGACAGCGGGCGCAACTGGAAGCCCGCAACCTGGAGCGCAAGTCCGAGGCCGCGCAGATTGCAGAAAAGCTCGACGGCAAGAGCTTCATCGCCGTGCGCTCAGCCGGCGAGACCGGTCAGCTTTATGGTTCGGTCTCGACACGCGACATCGCCGAGCTGGTGACGGCGGAAGGTTTTTCGGTCAACCGCAACCAGATCCTGCTCAACCAGCCGATCAAGACCATTGGCGTCACCAATGTGGCGATCGCGCTGCATCCGGAGGTCGAGGTTACCATCACGCTCAACATTGCCCGCACGGCCGACGAAGCCGAGCGCCAGGCCAAGGGCGAAACGCTGACAACCGCGGAAGCCATCTACGGCGAGGACATCAACGATAATGCGCGGCCGGAAAACTTCTTCGATCCGAATGCGGAGTTCGAGGGCGGCGAAGACAACGGCTGATCGTCATTCGTCGGCATTCGCCGGCTAATCGCTATTCTGGACCAATGCCCGGGCCTCGTACCCGGGCATTTTTATGCCAAATGGAACTTTTCGAACCCCTATATCTTGATGCAGAATAAGACAGCCTGTCTGACCGAGAGGGGACATTTGGTCATGAATATTCTGCTGAAACGCATTCTCGACCGCCTGGTCCGCACAGGCAATCTCAAGGTGACAGGGCCGCAAGGCTCGATGGTGACTTTCGGTGACGGCAGCGGCGAACCGGTGCACATGCACATCAAGACCAGGCATGCCGAGCGCGCCATCACTTTCGATCCGATGCTGGCGGTGCCGGAAGCCTACATGGACGGTGAACTCGACATTCTCGAGGGCGGCGTGCTGGGGGTGATGCGGATTGCCTTCCAGAACATGGGCAGCGGCGGTATCGATGCCACCTGGTCGAAAGCGATCGAAGGTCTGCGCCACGCCTTCCGGCGCCTGCAGCAGATCAACACGGCGTCGCGGGCGCGCCGCAACGTGCAGCGCCATTACGATCTGTCGGGCGACCTCTACCGCCTCTTCCTCGATGAGGACATGCAATATTCCTGCGCTTATTTCGAGCAGCCGGATATGACCCTCGACGAGGCACAAGCGGCCAAGAAGCGCCATATTGCCGCCAAGCTCAGGCTGAAGGCCGGCCAGACGGTGCTCGATATCGGCTCCGGCTGGGGTGGGCTTGGCCTTTATCTCGCCAAGGCGTTCGACGTCGACGTACAGGGCGTGACGCTGTCGACCGAGCAGCACGGCGTTGCCACCGACCGCGCCCATGCGCAGGGCCTGCAAAACCGGGTTCATTTCGACATTAAGGACTATCGCGAACTCAATGAACGTTTCGATCGCATCGTCTCGGTCGGCATGTTCGAGCATGTCGGCGTCAATCATTTCCGCACCTTCTTCGACAAGTCGGCGACGCTGCTGAAACCGGACGGCGTCATGCTGCTGCATACGATCGGCCGCTCCGGCGTGCCGTGGGCGACCAGCGCCTTCATCCGCAAATACATCTTCCCGGGCGGCTATATTCCGTCGCTCTCCGAAGTGATGCCGGCCATCGAAAAATCGGGGCTCGTCGTCACCGACATCGAGGTTCTGCGGCTGCATTATGCCGAGACGCTGAAGCATTGGGGCGAACGCTTCGCGGCCAACCGCGACAAGGCCAAGGCGATTTATGACGAGCGCTTCTGCCGTATGTGGGAGTTCTATCTTGCCGCCTCGGAAGCTGCGTTCCGCTGGCAAGATCTGGTGATCTTCCAGATCCAGATTGCCAAGAAGAACGACACGCTGCCGATGACGCGCGACTACATGGCCAATTGTGAGAAGGCGCTGGAGATGCGCGATCTTGGACGTCGTGAAAAGGCTCCGGCGGCCAAGCCCGCTCGCCGCCGCAAAATGGTGGATCCGGAGTAGACGGCCGGCGATCGCGCCATTGCCGCTTGCCATTTGCCGACTGGCACGCTGAAAAGGCTCCCGTCAACGCGGGACCTTTTTATGACCTACCTCCTCTACGTCGCTGCCGCACTTGCCGAGATCGCCGGCTGCTTTTCGTTCTGGACATGGTGGCGGCTGGAAAAATCGCCGCTGTGGTTGGCGCCCGGTCTCGTCTCGCTGGTGCTATTCGCGTGGCTGCTGGCGCTGGTCGACACCAGCGCCGCGGGCCGGGCCTACGCCGCCTATGGCGGCATCTACATTGCCGCCTCGCTGGCCTGGCTGTGGCTGGCGGAAGGCGTGCACCCCGACCGCTGGGATCTTGCCGGTGCCGCGATCTGCATCGTTGGCGCCTCGGTCATTCTGCTCTCACCTCGGACTGTCTAAGCGATGGAACTGCCCGTCCCGCTTAGACAAGGCGTCGATCGCCTTCTCGAACAGGTGCCGTTGCCGATGCTTAAGCAAGCGGCAAAGACGCTGTCGGACCGCTACCGCGCAGAGTTGCGCGACGGTCGCCTGCACATGGCCGAAGACATGGCGGTGAAGGCCTATCTGGCAACGCGGCTGCCGGCGACTTATGCTGCCGTCCGCGCCAGCCTCGACGCGGTAAGCGAGGCGCGGCCCGATTATGCTCCGAGAACGCTGCTCGATGTCGGCGCCGGCCCTGGCACGGTGCTTTGGGCCACAATCAATCTCTGGCCTGATCTCCAGCAGGCGGTGCTGCTCGAGGCCGGCGCCGCGGTACGAAGGGTCGGCGAAGCACTTGCCGCGCATGCGATCACGGCCAGGACCGCCTGGCGGACCGGCGACGTCACCGTCGACCTGGTCGATCTGGAGCCGGCCGAGTTGGTGACTTCAGCCTATGTGCTGGATGAGATCGCGCCGGCATCGCTGGCAAAACTCGTCGACCGGCTCTGGCAGCTGACCGCCGACACGCTGCTGGTCGTCGAGCCGGGCACGCCGGCCGGCTGGCAGCGTATTCTTGCCGTGCGGCGGCAGCTGATCGATACGGGGGCGCACGTGCTTGCGCCCTGCCCGCATGAGGCGCCCTGCCCTCTCGTCGCTCCCGACTGGTGCCATTTCGCCCGCCGGGTCGCCCGCTCGCGCCTGCACCGTCTGGCCAAGGATGCCGAGGTGCCGTGGGAGGACGAGAAATTCATCTTTGTCGCGGCTTCCCGCCATCCGGCCACTCCGCCTCGAGCGCGAGTGATCGGACCGCCGAAGTCTGGCTCCGGCAAGGTCTTGCTGAAGCTTTGCCAACAGGATGGAAGTGCTGCCGAGCGACTGTTCACCAAGCGCGATGGCGAGACGTTCAAGGCCGCACGGCGACTGGAGTGGGGTGATGCCTTGCCGGAATGACCGGCAGCTATTTTCCTGTTTTGTTCTCGCCCAAGAACGGCTAGGCTCGCCATCTTGATTCGAGTCAATTGAGATTCTTTCCACCGAAAGAACCTGGCTGTGAATCGCGGGCATCAAAGTTGGTTGGTTGGGGACTGATGCAGATAAGTCATCACCGACTTGTCTCGTTCTGATATCGAGAGACCGGGGATCAGGACCGGGGACATCATGGCAGAGGCAGCACGAAAATTCGGCGTGGCGGAAACACCGCTCTATCGCGAGGCGCCGAACAACATCGAGGCCGAGCAGGCGCTGCTCGGCGCCATACTGGTCAACAACGATGCCTTCTACCGCGTCTCCGACTTCCTGAAGCCCGGCCATTTCTACGAGCCGCTGCATAGAAAGATCTTCGAGGTCGCGGCCGAGCTCATCCGCATGGGCAAGATCGCGACGCCAATCACGCTGAAGACCTTCCTGCCGGCCGACGAGAAGGTCGGCGACATGACGGTGGCGCAATATGTCGTGCGGTTGGCGGTCGAGGCCGTCACGGTCGTCAACGCCACCGACTATGGCCGCGCCATCTACGATCTGGCCACGCGGCGCGCGCTGATCACCGTCGGCGAGGACATGGTCAACATCGCCTATGACGCGCCGGTCGACATGTCGCCCTCCGACCAAATCGAGGATGCCGAGCGGCGCCTGTTCGAGTTGGCCGAGACCGGCCGCTATGATGGCGGCTTCGAGAGCTTCACCGACGCCGTCAAGACCGCCGTCGACATGGCCAATGCCGCCTATATGCGCGACGGGCATCTGTCGGGCGTCGCCACCGGCTTGCGCGACCTCGACCGCCGCATGGGCGGCCTGCAGTCGTCCGACCTGATCATCATTGCGGGGCGCCCCGGCATGGGCAAGACCTCGCTCGCCACCAATATCGCCTTCAATATCGCCGAGGCCTACGTCCCGGCGCAGCAGGCCGACGGGTCGTTCAAAGCGGCCAATGGCGGCGTCGTCGGCTTCTTTTCGCTCGAAATGTCGTCCGAACAGCTGGCCACCCGCATCATCTCCGAACAGACCGAAATCCCGTCGTCGAAAATCCGGCGCGGCGAGATCAGCGAGATGGATTTCGAAAAGCTCGTCGCGTGCTCGCAGACGATGCAGAAAATCCCGCTGTTCATCGATCAGACCGGCGGCATTTCCATTGCTCAGCTGTCCGCCCGGGCACGTCGCCTGAAGCGCCAGCGCGGCCTCGACGTCATCGTCATCGACTATATCCAGCTGATGCAGGGGTCGAGCGCGAAATCATCGCAAAACCGCGTCCAGGAGATCACCGAGATCACCACCGGGCTCAAGGCGCTAGCCAAGGAGCTGGCGGTGCCGATCATTGCGCTGTCGCAGCTGTCGCGCCAGGTCGAGAGCCGCGACGACAAGCGCCCGCAGCTTTCGGATCTGCGCGAATCCGGTTCGATCGAGCAGGACGCCGACGTGGTGCTGTTCGTCTACCGCGAGGAATACTACCTGAAGAACCGCGAGCCGAAGCCGGGCACCGACGAATACATCAAATGGGAACACGAGATGAACGAAATGCGCGGCAAGGCCGAAGTCATCGTCGCCAAGCAGCGCCACGGCCCAACGGGGTCGGTCAGCCTCGCCTTCCAGGGCGAGTTCACCCGCTTCTCCGACCTTGCCGAGGAACATCATTTGCCGGATCGGTTTGAGTAGCATGGGTAACCACTTCAGACGCGCCGCCGTTCTTGCTTTTGCGCTCATTGGCGCGGTTGCCGCCCTCGCAACCGCCTCTGCTTGTTCCATGCCTCCACATTGGACGCCGCAGCGAGCGTTTGCGGAGGCCTCCCTGGTATTCCGAGGCATGGTTACTGAAACTGAGCTTAGCCCAATCAAACTTGGAACTGTTCCGCCTGATGAGGGTGATGGCCGAATACTGGTTAACGTACGATACGAGATTGCCGAGGTGTTCAAGGGCAAACCGGAACCGAATGGCGTGGTCTCCACGACCACTCTGATCATGGGTGGATGCGGTGTGCCTGTTCTGGCCGGGCAGAATTTCCTGTTTTACGTGGATGCGATCACTGAGGAAGCGCGGAAAGCGGAGCCGGAGTTTGCCACCCAGACACAGGGGATGATTTCCATCTACAACTCGCAGATGCTGCCACCCAACCCGGAATTGCTCGACGAGGCGCTTGCCGAAGTTCGCGCTCTCGCCAAGAAGCACTGAATTTGAACCAGCTCGCTAAACCACGCCCCGAAAATGCGGTCGGCGCTCTACGGCGCCCCCCTCTGTCCTGCCGGACATCTCCCCCACATGGGGGGAGATTGGCCGTCACTCGCGACGCCACTCTTTTTTGCGACGCGGAAAATTGGCGAAATCCTACGTTCAGTCCGATCTCCCCCCTCGTGGGGGAGATGTCCGGCAGGACAGAGGGGGGCGCTGTCCCGCCTCCCTATCCTGCGCTGGCACCTGCCACACCCGAACCGGGCCACGCCTGATGGCCAAATCGCGCGTCCAGTTCATCTGCCAGAATTGTGGTTCGGTGCATCAGCGCTGGGCCGGCAAATGCGATGCGTGCGGCGAGTGGAACACGCTGGTCGAGGAAGGTACGTCCGGCGGCATCGGCTCGGGTCCGGCCAATAGCCGTAACGCGCGCAAGGGTCGCGCCGTAGTGCTCACCACCTTGTCCGGCGACATCGAGGACGCGCCGCGCATCGTCTCCGGCATCGGCGAGCTCGACCGCGCCACGGGCGGCGGCTTCGTGCGCGGCTCGGCGCTGCTGGTCGGCGGCGATCCCGGCATCGGCAAGTCGACGCTGCTCACCCAGGCCGCGGCCGCGCTGGCGGCAAAGGGCCACCGCATCGTCTACGTCTCGGGTGAAGAGGCGGTCGCCCAGATCAGGCTGCGCGCCCAGCGGCTCGGCGTCGCCGACACCCCGGTCGAGCTCGCCGCCGAAACCAATGTCGAGGACATCCTCGCCACCATCGCCGATGGCAAGCGGCCGGATCTGGTCATTCTCGATTCGATCCAGACGCTGTGGACCGACATGGCTGATTCGGCGCCCGGCACGGTGACCCAGGTGCGTGCCGCGGCCCAGGCGATGATCCGCTACGCAAAATCCACAGGGGCGGCGATCGTTCTGGTCGGCCATGTCACCAAGGAGGGCCAGATCGCCGGCCCACGCGTCGTCGAGCACATGGTCGACGCGGTGCTCTATTTCGAGGGCGAAGGCGGCCACCACTTCCGTATCCTGCGCACGGTCAAGAATCGTTTCGGGCCAACCGACGAGATCGGCGTCTTCGAAATGTCGGACAAGGGCTTGCGGGAAGTCGCCAACCCGTCCGAGCTTTTCCTCGGTGAACGCCACGCGAAGTCGCCGGGCGCCGCGGTTTTCGCGGGCATGGAAGGCACACGGCCGGTGCTGGTCGAGATCCAGGCGCTGGTAGCACCGTCGTCGCTCGGCACGCCGCGCCGCGCCGTCGTCGGCTGGGACGGTGCCCGGCTGTCGATGATCCTGGCGGTTCTGGAAGCTCATTGCGGCGTCCGCTTCGGCACCCACGACGTCTATCTCAACGTTGCCGGCGGCTACCGCATTTCGGAGCCGGCGGCCGACCTGGCGGTGGCTGCGGCACTGGTTTCCTCGCTCACCGGTCTTGCCCTTCCCGCCGATTGCGTCTATTTCGGCGAAATCAGCCTTTCGGGTGCGGTGAGGCCGGTTGCACATGCGCAGCAGCGCCTCAAGGAAGCCGAAAAGCTGGGTTTCGGAAGCGCGGTTCTGCCCTTGGGCAGCGAGGAACTTGTCGGTTGTAATGGGGTCGGGGGGATCGGAGCCGGCGCTTTCCAGCCCACCGAGCTTGCCGATCTCGTGGCGCGCATAGCCGGCTCACGGCGCAGCCGCGTCGACGAGCGAGAGTGATGCGGCTCGTCGAGCCGCGAAAAAGAGATCGGAGTGGGGCGAAAACATGCCGATTACGCTGCTTGACGGAATTCTCGTCGGCTTCACCCTGGTCTCGGCGATGCTCGCCATGGTTCGCGGCTTTTCGCGCGAGATCCTGTCGATCATCTCCTGGGCAGCCGCCGCGGCGGCCGCCTTCTTCTTCTACAAGCCGGTGCTGCCTTACATTCAGCCCTATATCGACAACGAAAAGGCCGCCATGGCCGCGGCCGCCGGTATCGTCTTCATTGTAGCGCTGATCGTCGTTTCGGTCATCACCATGAAGCTCGCCGACTGGATCATCGATTCCAGGATCGGCGCGCTCGATCGTACACTTGGCTTCCTCTATGGCGCGGCGCGCGGTATCCTGGTCGTCGCTGTTGCTCTGCTTTTCTTCAATTGGCTGGCCGGCGCCAAGGCCCCAGGCTGGATTGCCAACGCCAAGTCAAAGCCGCTGCTCGAATCGATCGGCGCCAAGCTCGAAAGCCTGCTGCCCGAGGATCCGGAAAACGCCATCCTCAACAAGCTCAATCCGAATCAGCCAGCCACCGAGACGCCTCTGGCCCCAGACGCGCCTGCAGCGGAAGCACCTGCCGCCGGCGACGACGCCACCGCACCGGCACCCGACGACAGTGACGCGCCGCCAGCAGACAATGCGCCCGCGACGCCGGCACCTGCAAACCCGGCGCCGGCAAACTGATTTCGACAGACTTGCCAATCTGCAGGCTTGGCGAGGCATCAAGACTGACGATCATGTGAACGCCGCACGACGTGCGTTGCTTTCGATCCGCTATGGCCTTATATGGCGACTTTAGCGGAGCTTGAGCCCCCAATGGCAGCCTCAATGGCAGACGCAGACGACGTGCTTTCCGCCGAAGCCGACGACCATTTCCACGACGAATGCGGCGTGTTCGGCATTTTCGGCCGGCAGGACGCCGCAGCCATCGTAACCCTCGGCCTGCATGCGTTGCAGCATCGAGGCCAGGAAGCGGCCGGAATCGTTTCCTACGACGGCACCCAATTCCATGTCGAACGCCATGTCGGCCTGATCGGCGACACCTTCACCAAGCAGCGTGTCATCGACAGCCTGCAAGGCAACCGTGCCATCGGCCACACGCGCTATGCCACCACCGGCGGCTCCGGCCTGCGCAACATCCAGCCTTTCTTCGCCGAACTTGCCGATGGCGGCTTTGCCGTCGCCCACAACGGCAATCTCACCAACGCCATGACCGTGCAGCGCGCGCTGCAGAAGCAAGGCGCCATCTTCTCTTCCACCTCCGATACCGAGACGCTCTTGCATCTGGTTGCCACCAGCAAGGAGCGCGACCTGAATTCGCGCTTTATCGATGCGGTGCGCCAGGTCGAAGGCGCCTTCTCGCTGGTGGCGATGACGTCCAAGAAGATGATCGGCTGCCGCGACCCGCTCGGCATCCGCCCGCTGGTACTCGGCGATCTTGACGGTGCCTGGATCCTCGCCTCGGAAACCTGTGCGCTCGATATCATCGGGGCGCGTTTCGTGCGTGACCTGAAGCCCGGCGAAATGGTCGTCGTCACCAGCAAGGGGATCGAAAGCCTGTTCCCGTTCGAGCCGCAGAAGACCCGCTTCTGCATTTTCGAATATGTCTATTTCGCGCGGCCGGATTCGTCTGTCGAAGGCCGCAATGTCTACGAAGTGCGCAAGCGCATCGGCGCCGAGCTGGCGCTGGAAAGCCCGGTCGAGGCGGACATCGTCGTGCCGGTGCCGGATTCGGGCACGCCGGCGGCGATCGGCTTTTCACAGGCCGCGGGCATTCCGTTCGAGCTCGGCATCATCCGCAACCACTATGTCGGCCGTACCTTCATTCAGCCCGGCGATTCGATCCGCCACATGGGCGTCAAGCTCAAGCACAACGCCAATCGCCGCATGATCGAAGGCAAGCGGGTGGTTCTGGTGGACGATTCGATCGTGCGCGGCACCACCAGCCAGAAGATCGTGCAGATGGTGCGCGATGCCGGCGCGAAGGAAGTGCATATGCGCATTGCCTCGCCGCCGACGCGCGCCTCATGCTTTTACGGCGTCGACACGCCGGAGAAATCGAAGCTGCTGGCATCGCGCATGTCGGTGGAGGAGATGGCCGAGTTCATCCGCGTCGATTCGCTCGGCTTCCTGTCGATAGACGGGCTCTATCGCGCCGTCGGCGAAGCCGGCCGCGACAACGAGCAGCCGCAATTCTGCGACGCCTGCTTCACCGGTCAGTATCCGACCCGGCTTGCCGATTTCGAAGGCTCCGACAATGTGCGCACGCTGTCGCTGTTGGCGGCAGGTGGGTCGTAGGCCTTGCCGGTCCGTTTGTCTCCGTCCCCTTGGCCCCTTACGGCGGTTTCACCTTGCCTGTCGGAATCCATCGTATGAGCCTTGACCTCTCCGGCCGCGTTGCGGTCGTCACCGGCGCGTCGCGCGGTATCGGCTATTTCATCGCCAGGGAGCTTGCCGCGGCCGGTGCGCATGTGATTGCAGTTGCTCGCACCGTCGGCGGCTTGGAAGAACTCGACGACCAGATCAAGGCAGATGGCGGGCAGGCGACGCTGGTCCCGCTCGATCTTGCCGACATGGCGGGGATCGACCGGCTGGGCGGCGCCATCCACGAGCGCTGGGGCAAGCTCGATATACTGGTCGCCAACGCCGCTGTGCTCGGCGTCATCGCCCCGATCGGCCATGTCGAGGCCAAGACCTTCGAGAAGGTGATGACCATCAACGTCACCGCAACATGGCGGCTGATCCGCTCGGTCGACCCGCTGCTCAGGCTTTCAGATGCCGGCCGTGCTATCGTGCTGAGCTCCAGCCTTGCCCACTCCGCACGCGCCTTCTGGGCGCCTTATGCGGCGTCGAAGGCGGCGGTCGAGGCCATGACGCGTTCATGGGCGCATGAGACCGAAAACCTGCCGCTCAGGGTCAATGCCGCCGATCCCGGGGCAACGCGCACCGCGATGCGGGCGCAGGCCGTACCCGGCGAGGATCCTGAAACACTGCCGCACCCTTCGGAGATCGCCAAGCGTATCGTGCCGCTGGCCAGCCCTATGCTCAAGGAGACCGGGCTGATCTTCCAGGCCAAGCACAATCGCTTTGTCGCCTACCGGCAGCCGGAGTAGCCACACATCGCATTTTGCCGGAAGAATTGCGCCGGCACCAACGTTGTTCGGGTGCCACAATTCGAGGAACGGAGGACCATATGCGGAGACTGCTTCTCTTGACTGCCACCGCGCTGCTTGCAGTTATCGGCGCCACGTCGTCGCAGGAGGCAACGATGAGCTTTTTCGTCACCAGCGTCGGCTCCGGCAAAGGCGCCGATCTCGGCGGTGTGGCCGGCGCCGACGCCCATTGTAGTTCACTGGCCGAAGCCGCGGGCGTTACCGGCAAGACATGGCGCGCTTATCTCTCGACCAGCGATACCGATGCACGCGACCGTATCGGCAAAGGCCCGTGGTTCAACGCCAAGGGCGTCAAGATCGCCGATGATGTCGCTTCCCTGCATAGCGATGCCAACGCCATCACCAAACAGACGGCACTCGACGAAAAGGGCCAAATGGTCAACGGCCGCGGCGACACGCCCAACCGGCACGACGTTTTGACCGGCTCCAAGCCGGATGGCGCGAAAATAGCCGACCAGACCTGCGGCGACTGGACGCTGAGCGGAGCAGAAGGTGTGGCGATGATGGGTCATCACGATCGTACCGGCCTCGATGATTCGGCAGCCGCCAAATCGTGGAATTCCTCGCATGCGTCACGCGGTGGCTGCAGCCAGGAGGCGCTGAAGGGCACCGGCGGCGACGGCCTGTTCTATTGTTTTGCGGTGAACTGAACCACAGCCGGAAAACGACCGACATCACGCGGCTGTGATGCCGTGGCTTAACGCCGCGCTTTGGCCCAGCTTTCGCCGCTGGGCCGGAGTTGCTAGGATCGTGCGACTCCCAAACAAGCAGAGCGAGGAAATACTCATGGCGGCACCGAGCGTAGCGTTAGTCTGGTATCTGGTGATCGCCGGCCCGCAAGGCGGCATGGTCGTGCTGCCCAGCACATTCGACACCCGCGAACAGTGCGCCTTCGCCATAACCGAATACCAGAAGCAACCGACGCCGGCCGGCTGGTCGGTGCAGTGCGTGCCGAGCGCCTCGCCCTTCGCCGACGAGGGCGACGCCGAGGAGCCGTCGGCGCAGTAGGACAGCGTGATCTCCCCCCTGTTTGGACCGGGGACATCGCGAACAGCTGTGCGAGGACATCGCGAACAGTTTGCCATCCTATCGTTGGCTTGCA